>JBFFHG010000604.1:0-3449 GCA_041557055.1 Desulfosarcinaceae bacterium | reverse complement strand
TCATGACGGCTTTCGGTACCCCGGAAATAGAAAAAGGGCTCATTCACACGGGAATGATTCGGATGTTGGAAAAACCCGTGGATTTCGATGAATTGACCCAGTTGATCCTGAGCCTTCTGGAGCACACTTTGACCGGCGGCGTTCTTACGGGAATATCCATGCCCAGTTTTTTGCAATTGATTGAAATGGAGCAGAATACCTGTCTGATGGAGGTAAAGACCCCGGAGGGCGAGCAGGGGTTGCTCTACTTTAACAAGGGGGTGCTGTTCGATGCCGTTTTCGGCAAGCAGACCGCCGAAGAGGCGGTATATAGCATGCTGTTGCTGGATGATATCAAAATAAGTTTCAGAACCCTGCCTTCTAAAAAGCTCAAGAAGAAGATCGAGACGCCGTTGATGAAATTGCTGATAGAAGGCATCCGCCGCAAGGATGAAAAGGCTTTGTCCCGGGACAAGGGCAACCCTGCGCCAAAGGAATCTGAGATCGGCGAACCCTCTGCGCCCATTGGGGTGCAAACCCAAGAGGGTATCGATGAATCAACGTCTATGAAAGGAGACAACAACATGGCAAGCATTTCGGAAGTATTGGAGAAATTCAAAGTGGTGGACGGTTTTCAGGCTGTGGGCGCTTTTTCGGACGATGGTGAGATGGTGGCCGAGTGCAACGTTAACGGGATAAATCTGGCCGAACTGGGTGCATTGGCCAATGACGTTTTGTTAAAGGCGCAAAAAACCACGGAGATCATGAAGGTGGGGCGAGGCCAACTGGTTCATGTGGAGGCCCCCAAGGCCCACGTGATTTGCCGGTGTTTGAATGAATCCACCGATTTTGCAGGCCACACAGCCGGACGGGCGCATGTCCACTTGGTGCTGATTCTTGAAAGGGAGGGCAACGTGGCCATGGGAAAAATGAAGGTGGCATCGGTGATTCAGGAGGTCGCCGAATTTTTCCGATAAGCTCCTTTCGGCGTTTGCGCTTGAGGGCTTAAGCGATGCGGGGGAAACGTCAGGACCGCTGATTAATGGGCGGCAAGGTGTGGTCTGCTGTGGAGGCCACACCGGCAGGTGCGTATAAAAGGATATGGGTATTGAGGCGAGGGCTTTGATGCTTGATGTGTTGCTGCGCGTTTGCCTTCATCTGACCGGCTTGATCTCGAATTCAATGGATGGGTATTAAACCGCTTCCAAGAGATTGAATGATGAACAGAGACGCCAGGTTCCGGTTTCGTGTGGATTTGCATGTGCATACCCGCCGGTACTCGCCCTGCGCGGAAGCTTTGGATCCGGCGCATCTGAGCAAGGTGATGGAAAAATGCGGTTTGGATGGTTTGGTGATCGCCGAGCATGATCAGCTATGGCCGGCCGAAGATATTGCCTTGATGAATCGCCGGTTGAAAAACAGACGCATATATCGCGGGGTCGAGGTGAGTTCGAAAAACGGGCATTTTATCGTCATCGGCCTGGACAGGCTGGACGGTATTGGGCCGGGAATCGGCATAGAGATGCTCATCTCTCATATTCAGTCCCAGGGGGCGGCTATCATCTGGGCCCATCCCCATCTGTATTATGGCAGCACGCCCGCTCCGTTTAAAGACTCGGATATGCCTTCCGGACTGCATGCGGTGGAGGTCGCCAGCGGGGTGACCAGCGGAAAGGATAGCGTGGCGACGCGTGCAATGGCAAGACAAAGGGGGTGGGCCGCGGTAGGGGGCAGCGATGCCCATGCGCCTGGCAAAGTGGGCTGTGCATATACCCTTTTTGCAGAGTTGCCCAAGGATGAAAAGATGATTGCCGCCGCCATCCGCAAAGGAGAGTGCATCGCCAGGCACAGAAGAAGAGGCCACGGGAGGTGATATGCTTTTAGATATCACGCCAGCGGAAGCGCTCCAGCTTGTCGATTCACCCCGCCAGATGCTCAAAGACCGCGTTGTGCCGGCCGAAATTCCGCATTGTCCGGACTCACCCTACCAGTCCGGTTATAACTGGTTGTTCAGCTATGAACGCCGCATAGCCGCCTTTCTTGAGCAGTGGCTCAAGCCATACCGCTACGAGCTTATCGGTGAAAAAGGAATTTTGTGCGAAGCATTATCCAACGCCTTTTGCCACGGGCATGACAAAGATCCTTGCAAGCCCATCATCGTCCGGGTTCTGGTTGGCGGCCGGGGGCTTATTGTCCAAATCAAGGACTGCGGCCCCGGATTTGATGTCCGTGCCGTCTATCAAAGCTATTACACCCGGAAGATATACTATTCCACCGCCGGAAACGGCCTCAGGCTGATGGCAGGATCATCCAGTTTCGGCGTTTTTCATGACAGCACCGGCACCATTTCCCACATTCTCTATTTTTTTAACGGATCGTTTGACAATACGGCCTTGCAGCAAAAGAGGGCCGGTCTCGGATAGCGGTGGTTTCAAAGCTTGTGTCAGGCACAATCTTGGTGCCAATGCATAACAAGTGCCCATCCATAAATGGCCAATTTGCCCGCTATCTGCGTTGTGCTCAAAATTTTATCCTCGCAATATCAACCATATGCCTGCGGTTAGATTTTTTACACGCCTTGATCCCGACCAAATTTGCCTATTTCCGGATGGGCACTGACAATTATTTTTTTCTTGACCGGTGAATCAAAATTCCATAATAGATTGTTTTTAATATTCGGTATTCAGGTGCTCGTTTGAGCTTAATAGGGAACTCCGTTGGAATCGGAGACAGGCCCGCTGCTGTATTCGGGGACGAAATCCGCACGATGCCACTGTTTTGAAACTCTGAAACGGGAAGGCGCGGATGGTAGAGCGAACCGTAAGTCAGAAGACCTGCCTGAGACATAGAGCGTTGCTTCGTGGAAGGGAGCGCGCGCTCGAACAGATTCTGTGGATAAAAAGGGGACATCCCGGATTGATTTTTGATCGGTCCGGGTTTTTTTTTGCTTTACCCCTTGAAAATCCGCATCCAGCATGGCGGGCGAATTCGATAGGCGGGATTGGGACGAGGCGCTGTTGCTGTTTTGCCGCCCCTGCCATTGGCTTGGGTCGCTTTTTCTCACAGCCAAAGGGACCTGGGAAAATAGAGAGGATATGGTATTGTCTAAACGGTTCGGCCTCTGTTTCGCAGGAGGGATCGTTTCGCTGCTCATACTGGCGACGCCGGTTTGCGCCAAGTCGCGGGCAATCGGGTTTTTTGTCGGTGATTCGGATGCTTATACCTGTTTCCAGGCCCTTGAGGCCTTTCCGATGGCGCAACTGGAGGTGGCGGTCTTCACCAAAGCGGAAATCGAAGGCGACCGTTTAAAGGATTTCGTCCAACGCATGGACGTTGCGGTGGTCGATATCATGCCCCGGCAACCGGCCCAATGGCTTCTGGACCATCTCGCCATCATCCGTCCGGGGGCCAAGATGTACGCGGTGCGCCGATCGAGCCACCTTCAGGATTTTCTGGATGCCGGGTTTATC
>JBFFHG010000603.1:0-3452 GCA_041557055.1 Desulfosarcinaceae bacterium | reverse complement strand
TGTGTTTGGCGGCCTGTGGCGATTTTGAAATTGCTTCAATCTCGACACCGTTAAAGGCTCCGCCCCGCCCCCTGCAAAGATCCAATCCTTTGTATAACCAAACAATTCAGTATGATGAATCATGAGTACCCGCCATATTGAAGCTATTGGCAATGGGTGGACGGGCTCAAATTATTATTGACAAACGATAATTTATTATTGTAAATCGTTAAAATTAGCTTTTACTGATGCTTTTTTGCCTATATTCGGTTCAACGGCTCTCTTGATGGAGGATGGTTATGCCAAACAAAAAACGCATTCAGCGCGCCAGCCGCAGGTTACGTTGCCTTCTGTTGGCTGTTACCTGCATGATGCCTGTGATCAATGCCCTGGTCTGGGTATTCATCAATTATTTTCCGGAAATCATATACCGCAATATGCTGCCCGATTTTGTATCCTTTCCTTTGCCGGTCCGTACCCGGTTGATGGGTTTCATGGTTACAATGATGCCAACCGGCATTGCCATGTTGGGCGCATACTATTTAATGCGGCTCTTTCGGCTCTATGAACAGGGTCATATTTTCAGAGCTTCCAATGTGCGTTGCTTCAAAAGCCTGTCCCGGGTGCTGATATGGTGGTTTGCGGCCGGTATTGTGCACCGATCCCTTTTAAGCGTTGCCCTGACATTTCACAACCCTCCCGGCAAGCGATGGTTTGAACTTGGATTGAGCTCTGCGGACCTGACCGCCCTGCTGCTGGGCGGCATCCTGGCCGTCATTGCCTGGGTCATGGAGGAGGGGCGCAAACTGCAGGAGGATCAGGACTTCACAGTATAAGGACAACCATGCCCATTCGTATCAACCTGGATATCATGCTCGCCCGGCGTAAGATAAAATCCTACGACCTGGCGGCCAGAATCGGCATTACGCCGCAAAACCTTTCAATTTTGAAAACGGGCAAAGCCCGGGCCATCCGCCTGGAGACATTGGAAGCCATTTGCCGACACCTGCAATGTCAGCCGGGCGATATTTTGGAATATGTCGAAAAGCAAGGAGAAAATGATGAAAACGATTAAATGCAAGAGCTGTTTTACCCTAACCGGACTGTTGTTAATGATGGTGATCACCATGACCGGCTGTGCCGGACACAAGGTGCTGACCAAGCCGGTTGAATCTGAAAACCGCCTCCATTTCAGCCAATTAAAGAATTGGGATGAGACCAAAAGCCTGAACAATTACGCGGTTTACGTCAATAAGGGCGACACCATTCCCCTGGTGCTCTCCATGGATACGGACTTCATGGAATTCAAACAGGATCAAATCGATATTGTTGCCAAACAAAAGCTCTATTTCATGATTAAAATGCCTGAAAACCTCTCCAAAGATGAGTTGGCCCGACTCAATAAAATCGATGCCCGAAGTTTGGCTGAAATGGGCGATAACCAGAAGAAGGCGCTTTTGAAAAATTACATGCTCTATGTAAGCAAAGATGCCCTCCACTGGGCGCCCCTTTGCGGCGGCAAAGCGTTTAAGGAGGTATTGGGTTTCAGGACGGGCACCCTCTCTTTGGGAATGACGGCAAGCACCACCGATGGTTTGGAAGCGAATTTAAACATAAAAGCACTCAAGTAGCCCTTAACGTTGCAAAAACCGGAGGGCGAAAAGCCGTCGTTCTTCCGCCCCCAACCCTGCGGCCGGATTAATTCGCCGGATTCGGCCCTATTCCAAGGTTTTTTTAAAACGCAGCACCGCCAGGGTGACGGCTCCGGCGGCCAGGAGCGCCTGGGCGCCGATGGCCTGCCACAGGGCCGGCACCCCGACCCCCCGGATGGCGATGCCATGCACGATCTGCAAAAACCAGCGCATGGGATTCATGTAAGTCAAGATCTGAATGGCCGGCGGCATGTTGTGAATGGGAAAGATAAACCCGCTCAGCAGCACCGCCGGCATCAGGACCAGAAAGGCGGTCAGCAGGGCCTGCTGCTGGGTATGGGCCGTGACGCTGATCAGCAATGCGATGCCCAGATTGCCGATCAGGAACAGCACCGCCACGGCGTAAAGCAGCAGCAGGCTGCCGTGCACCCGCAAACCGAAAACAGGCAGCGCCACGATGAGCATGTTGGTCATGGTGATCAAGCCCGTGATCAGGAAAGGCAGGGTCTTGCCGGCAATGAACTCAATCCGGCGAATGGGGGTTACCATCACCTGTTCGATGGTGCCGACCTCCTTCTCGCGCACAATGGCGATGCTGGTCAGCAACAGGCTGATTACCATCAACATGACGGCGATCAGACCGGGGACAAAGTAGAACTTGCTCTCCAAATTGGGATTGTACCAGGCGCGGATATCGAAAGAGACTGGCGGTAACGCGGCTTGGGGCCGCCATTGCCGGTTGAGCGCGGTCAGCACCTGCTGGGCGTAATTGAAGATAATGGCGGTGTCATTATTGTAGGTGCCGTCGGCCAGAACCTGCAATTTGGCGCCGCGCCCGGAATTCAGATCGCCTTCAAAACCTCGCGGAATATAGATTACCGCCTGCACCCGGGCGCTGTCCAGCACGTCGGTCATGGCGCCGGGCGATGCCAGAGCCACCCTAACTTCAAAATAGCTTCCGCTCTCAAAGGCCGCCACCAACGCCCGGCTGGCCGGCGTGCGATCTTCATCCAGAATGGCGGTCCGGATATCCTTCACATCGGTGGTCAGGGCAAAAGCCAGCACGGTCATCTGCACCACGGGCATGGCAAACACCACCATACGCATGCGTGGATCGCGCAGCATCTGGTAAAACTCTTTGATCAATATGCAGCGCAGTCGCAGCCACATGGTCAGGCCTCCAGTTTAAAGCGCATCTTGCGATGGGCCAGCAAGACCATCAGGGCGGCATACAGGGTCAGCAAAAAAGCGTTGAGCCCCAGAATCTCCAGTCCGATGCCCTTGAGAAAAATGCCGCGCATGGTATCGATGAAGTAACGCCCCGGCACAAAATAGGTGATCACCTGAATGGGAGCGGGCATGTTGTGAATACTGAAGACAAACCCGCTGAGCATGAGGGTGGGCAGGTAGGTGGCAAAGAGCGCCAGTTGATTGGCCAGCACCTGGGATTTTAAAACGATGCTGAGCATCATCCCGAAAAAGAGCACGCCGCACAAGAAAATGGAGGCCATGGCAAAAAGCAGGGCCGCATTGCCCCGCAGGGGAACATCGAAGATAAAGCGGCCCATAACCACGGCCAGCGCCACATCGGCCATACCAATGGTAAAATAGGGAATCACTTTGCCGATCACCAGTTCGGGCACCCGCAAGGGCGTGCTGATCAACTGCTCCATGGTGCCCATCTCCCATTCACGGGCCACGGTGACCGAGGTCAGCATGGCGGCAATCACCGCCATGACCAGGGCGATGATACCCGGAACGATGACATTGACACTGCGCAGGTCGGGGTTATACCAGGCCCGCATCTGGGCCGTCACGGCC
>JBFFHG010000602.1:0-3452 GCA_041557055.1 Desulfosarcinaceae bacterium | reverse complement strand
GGCCTGGCGCTCGTGGTGCGCATGTATCTGGATATTGCCAATGTGGACGCCGCGTTCGGACTGTTTGAAACCGAAGGGCGTGGAAAATGCATGGTTATCGGCCGCTCCGCCATCGAGGGGCTCAATATCGGCAACATAATGCGCTGCCTGGGCGGCGGCGGTCATCCCGCCGCAGGCAGCGCCATGCTGCAGGGCGTCAATTCCGAAGCTGTCGAAGCGATGATCATGGACCTTATCGCGGGCAACCAGCAGGCATCGGTTCAGGTCAGCGACCTGATGTCCTTTCCGGTGACCGGTGTGGCGCCCGATACCCCCATGTCCCAGGTGGCCCAATTATTACGCAAAAAAGGCTGCACCGGGTTGCCGGTGGTGGACAATGGCAGGTTGGCGGGCATTCTATCCCGCCGCGATTTCAAACGACTGCGCAAACAGAACCAACTCAATGCGCCGGCCAAGGCCTTTATGAGCACCAACGTCATTACCATCGACCCCGGAAGCAGCCCCCTGTCTGCCGCCCGTATGATGATCAAACACGACATCGGTCGTCTGCCGGTGGTCCAGGAGGGGCAAATCATCGGAATTATCACCCGTTCCGACACCATGCGCTACTTTTACGATCTGCTGCCGGACTAAACAAACCCTTAAGTTGTCACTCCTAGCATCGCATAAAAAAGATGGCCAGGGGATTTATGGGGTGAACGGTGGCCTGACGCGTCATTCCAATGACAGCCCGGCAATGGCCAGTCCGCTCATGGGGCACCGCCCAAGGGGGCTTGCCCATCCAATCTGAGCTTGACACACAATTGTTCCTCACATAAACAGTGAAATTTAATCTCGGGGTCTATTTTTCCGTTTGTCACCCAGTCTCAATTTACAGGAGGAATTTTTATGGCGGATTATACAATTAACGTAATTCTGGATGATGCCAAGCTAAAAACAATTGAAGCGGCCGGTCTATCGGACAAAATCGTGGACCTTGACGGTAAAAAAGCCGTTCAGGTCGAAATGACCGCCAAAGAGCAAAAAAAGCTCGTCAAAGGCTTTCCCGGCCTCACGTTTGATTCCGCCAACGCCTGTCTCCTTCCCGAAGACGCGGAAGCCAAGCTGCTGAACATTATTGCAGAGATGAAAACACTGGATGTGATGAAATTTGCAATTATGAAGCTTTATAACCCGTTGGCCGGCAAAGCGCCCCGTTCGGCGGCGCGCTAACCATTTATCGATTCTCCGGCAGGCAAGGGCTCATCCGCAACCGGGCCCGGCCGGCCGGGCATCACCGGATCACGCAGAATCAGGTCGATGGCCTGTCTGGCTGAAGCGGCCGTGGGAGCGAAAACATCCTGCAGCGCCCGGATATGGCGCAGATGGTCGGCGGTGCGCAGCACCAGCATGGCCAAGTCGCCTTCGGCCATTTGACCGGCCCGGATTACTTCTTCCCAGGGTCGGCCGGAGGCCCAGGCCCACATGTTGACGGTGGGGCGGTAATAAAGCGGACGGGTATCGAATCCGTTTACCTGCATGAATTTGGCAAAACCTTGCAACCCCCGGATAACGCGTTTGACCGTGCGGACCAGGGGCTTGGGCAGGGCCTTTTTATCCAGGTGCTCATCGGTCTGTTTCTCATTGACAAACCCTGCCATGACGGCGGCCAACAGAACCGGGTCGTTTTGAGGAAGCAGCCCCAGGCGCAAGCCCTCAGCCACCAGCAGGGGTTGATCGATGCGCAGTTGGGAGGCCCACAGGCCGTCGTCGGTGAGCCGGTTGCGTTCGTCCACGAAGCCGGTTTTTTTCAAAAACGCCAAGTGGCGCTCAAACGCTTCCCACAAGTGGGCGTGGGCGGTCTCCGTATCCCCTCCCATGGCGGCGCCGTGCTGTTGAAAGGCGGCCAGGCAGAGATTCAAAAGCTCTTTGATCTCATGTGGGGAGTGAGAGAGCAACAGGTTCAGGGCCATTGAGAAGTTGATCCGAATCTGGCTGTGAACCGTTGCCGGCGGTGCCTGAAACAGGCGGCCCACCTGGCGCACATCCATGTATTTGCCGGGCACCACCAGGGCAAAACCGATGCGGTCTTTGCCGCGCCGACCGGCCCGGCCGGTCATCTGGGCCAGTTCGGTGGCATCCAGGGGCATGAATTCACGGCCGTTGAACCGGTCGGAATTTAAAAAGGCCACGGTGCGGGCCGGAAAGTCCACGCCGGCAGCCACCGTGGAGGTGGCGAAAATGGCATCCAGCAAGCCCTGGCTCATCAGGGCTTCCAACACCTGCTTCCAGGCCGGGAGCTGGCCGCTGTGGTGAGAGCCCACGGCCAGGTGTTCGACCAGCCAGCGCTGGCGGTGGCGCTCAATATGGGGAAATTCCAGTGCCAGCCGGGACATGTGTTGACTCAGGGCTTCGGCTTGCCCGGGGTTTTGAATACGGTTTTCGCGGCACAACTGCAGGGCGTTGTCGCAATCGGCCCTGGATTTCAGAAAAAAGATGGCCGGCAGCAGATGGTATTGGCGCAGGATGTTCAAGATGGCGCCGAAAGGTGGCAGGCGGCCCGGTGGTCCAAGGGTGGGAACATGCCGCGCTTCCAGCAGGTCGCTGACTTTTTTGTAAAGCTTTGTCTTGCCTTTGCCCTCTCCTCTGGTCAACAAGGGCAGCAAGGTGCCTGAAGGGTTCAAAAACAGGGGATAGAGCGGCACCGGACGCCTGGTCTCCTCAACCACCCGGCAGGGTTTGGCCCGAATGGCCGTGAGCCAGGCGGCGATTTCATGGGAATTTCCCACAGTGGCCGACAACATCAGCAAAGGGATGCGCCGGGGCAGGTAGATCATGGTCTCTTCCCAGACCACGCCGCGCTCGCAATCGCCCAGATAGTGGGCTTCATCCAGTACCACGAAGTCGGTGGCCAGCTCCTGGCCGCGGTGCATGGCATCGTAGAGCTGGTTGCGCAGGATTTCGGTGGTGCCCACAATGATGGGAGCATCGGCATTCTCTTTGCGGTCTCCGGTGAGAATGCCCACCTGCTCGGCCCCGAAAAATGCGGCAAACTCCAGCAGTTTGGCGTTGGAGAGGGCTTTGAGCGGTGATGCATACCAGGCGCGGCCGCCCTTGTTGAATATGCGTCTGATGGCCTGCAAGGCGATCCAGGTTTTACCGGCGCCGGTGGGGGCCGTGACCAGGCAGTCGGCTTTTTGGATGGTTTTCAAAGCTTTGAGCTGAAACGGGTCGGGAACAAATTCGGCCGGCGCCGGGGTGCCGATTTCGGAAAATATTTTTTTCAGTTTAACATCAGCGCCGGGGTGTAAATTAATGCCACCCCGCCGGGACTGAGCGGCCGGGCGGCGTTTGAAATACTTGTGCTGATGTTTGGGGCGGGCCGGGTGGCGGCGCGTTTCTTTCATGGCATTGCCGATTCTGTTGCAGGTGGCGGGGTGAACCCGAATTAAAGCTTGTCGATCATCTCCTTG
>JBFFHG010000601.1:0-3454 GCA_041557055.1 Desulfosarcinaceae bacterium | reverse complement strand
GGCGGAGAGCAGCATGACCGAAAGTTCGGCTTCTGCAGGCGCATCGATGGGATCGATGCGATGGCCGACGGATTCGGGTGTGCGGCAGAGGCGGGTCAGGTAACGGCAGGCGAAATCCCGCCAGAAGGCCAACGATGGTGGCGGCGGCGCCTCCGGCCGCGTGGCGGCGAGCGCAAAAAGGCCCTCAGCCTGGGAGGATGCAAAGGCGGCAGCGGCCTTCATCGACCAAGCGTCCGGTGTGGCCCCGTCATCATCATCGCCCTGCTGCAAGCGAAGGCGGCCGGTTGGTGTCAGGATAAGGTCAAAGCGCATTTGATTTTTCGCCTGATTGAATTTATGTTGCCGCTGGTTGGGCTGTCATATCCGATAACGGCACAAAGAAACAACCTGTTTTCCCAATCAAAGGGCGGTGTTTGTAGCACCATCATACTTTGTACTGGCCAATACCCTGTATCTTTTGCTAATCCCCCCCAATGTTGCAACTTGGGGGTAACTTGTGAGCCATCTCTCTTAGGGTCTGGGTGAATCAATATGGATTACAATGAGCTACTCCAAAAGTTCAATCTCTTAATAAATGAAAATGATCGTCTGATCAGAGAAAACAGCCGATTGAGAGCTCAACTCGGGCTTGGCGAATCTAATCCTATCCAAAACACGGTCTCGGCAAAAAGCACGGAAACAGAAATACCTGAAATTGAATCGGCATACGGGAACTGCTTATCAGGTGTAGACTGCTCATCGGATTCTCCTGCGAAAATCCGTCTGTTCATGTCGCTGTTTAGAGGCCGTGATGATCTCTACGCCAAGCGATGGGAGAATAAAGATAAAGGAACATCGGGATATTCGCCTGTTTGCCTCTATCAATGGCAACCCGGCATGTGCGGCAAGCCCAAAATCCCCTGCAGCAAATGCAAAAACAGACTGTATGCCCCTTTGGACGAAAATGTCATTGAAGATCATTTAAAGGGAAAGATCGTCGCCGGCATCTATCCGATGCTGCCCGATGAAGCATGCCACTTTTTGGCCATGGATTTTGACGAAGCAGACTGGCAAAAAGACATCTCTGTCGTCAGACAGGCTTGCACGACATTCAATATCCCTTTTGCCGTGGAACGGTCACGCTCCGGAAAAGGAGGTCATGTCTGGTTTTTCTTTGAAAACCGGCTGTCCGCGTGGCGACCGGTCATTTTATCGGGGAAGGTTTTGATGGGCCACGTCTCGACACTTTATTCTTGGCCACGCCCATATCCTGGAAAGGCACGTTGCAGCAATATGCAGGAAGGCTGCATCGGCTCTTCAAAACGAAAAAAGAGGTGCGAATTTATGACTACGTGGATATCCAGGTAAAGAAGATGCTCGCAACAATGTACCACAAGAGGCTGAACGGGTACGCCTCCATGGGCTATAAAGCCAAGGGCGGGGAGGCTTTGGATGCGCCATTGGACATCATTTTCAGCAAAGATAATTTTTTACCCGTTTTCAACCAGGACATCGTTGCCGCAGAAAAGGAGATTGTGATCGTAAGCCCGTTTGTCAGAAAAAGACGCACGCATCAGATGGTTCAACAACTTAAAATCTCGACCGGGAAGAATCTCCGCGTTATTGTCGTCACCCGCCCGAAAATTGATGAAGAGTACAGAACGGGGCATAACCTGAAAAAATATTCGCAGGTGTATGAACCGGTAGATGGGATAAGATTGTCCTTTATTTTAGAAAGTAAACATTCTGACCCTGAGGGCCAGGGTTTCTATGTTAGGCTAAAATAAAATGCAAACAAATTCCCAGCGGCAACATTATCCATTGCTGTTCGACAGCGGCTTGCACACCTATTTGGCTCATTTTTGAGGATATTTTTCCTAATTTTGATTTTTAGGCATAATATACTTGACTTATTTTTAGATTTTAGTAAAAATTACCGCATGGACATATCACCTCAAGACATATTATCGGTCCTGCGCCAGTACAATCCCTGGTGGTCCGGCACGCGAATCCAGGACCTTCCGCGGTGGCGCAGAGCGGCTTACAACGAGATCGATTTGTGGTTGCGGCATCCGCCCGCCCATCGCGCGCTACTCGTCAGCGGTGCGCGCCAGGTCGGCAAGACCACCCTTTTACTGCAGGCCTGCGAGTCGCTGATCGCAGAAGGAACGCCGCCGCAGAATATCCTGTATGCAACATTTGACCACCCCTTGCTCAAACTGGCCGGCCTGGACCAGGTCCTCAAGCTGTGGCGCGAGTACGAGCCGGCCCATGAGGGAACAGAGTTTCTGTTTTTGGATGAGATCCAGTTCATTCGCGATTGGCAGGTCTGGCTCAAGCACCAGGTCGATTTTGAAAAAAAGCGCCGCATCACCGTTACCGGCTCCGCCATGCCCCTGGTGACCGCCGGCCAGGAATCCGGAGTGGGCCGTTGGCATACGATCAAGCTGGCGACCCTTTCCTTTTATGAGTTCCTGCAGATCAAGCAGCTGAGTGTTCCGGATCTTCCGGAGGTCAATTCATTGACCCACCTGTTTTCCTGGACACCGGCCCAGTTCAGCCGGGTCGGCGAACTCGCCCGGCCATTGGTGGGCCATTTTCACGATTATCTCCTGCGCGGCGGTTTTCCCCAGAGCGCCCTCGTGCCGACAGTCGAAACGGCCCAGAAGCTTCTGCGGGAAGATATTGTGGACAAGGTCCTCAAGCGTGACATGACGGCCCTGTTCGGTGTGCGGCGGGTCCTGGAGCTGGAGCAGACATTCCTTTACCTTTGCCTGCATGACGGCGGCATGCTCGATATGCCCGACCTTTGCAAGAACCTGGAAGTCAAAAAGCCCACCGCCACGAACTTTATCAATCTTCTGGAGGCCACCCACCTGATTCATCGTCTGGCGCCGCACGGTTACGGCAAGGAGATCCTGCGCGCCCGGTACAAGATCTACATGGCGGATGCGGCCATCAGCGCCAGCGTATTGCTCAAAGGCAAATCGATGCTGGAAGACCAGGCCGCCCTGGGAAGAGCGGTGGAAACGGCCTTTTTCAAGCACGTCTTCACGCGCTATTACAACGTGGGCATCGGGTTCAGCTATTGGCGGGGCAAAAAGGACGAAGAAGTCGACATCGTCGCCCAGGTGCAGGGACGGACCATTCCGTTCGAAGTCAAATACCGCTATCAGAACACGGGACTCGGCGAGCTGAAAGGCCTCAGCTCATTTTGCAGTCAGAAAAAAATCGAGCGCGGTTATGTCATCACCCGGGAAATGAACGACTTCAGCCTCTTGCCGGTGGACCCGTCACCGGTCAAGACTTTGCTTTTAAAAATTCCGGCGCCTCTGGCGTGTTACTGGCTGGGCAAATCCGAATTGAAGCCCATCGAGACTTCCGAAGCGGCGGTCGCCGAATAACCGGTGCGTCATTGGATAACTACTTGATATAAAAAGAGGCCGAATGCGTTTGAAACCATGAGAACGTCCCG
>JBFFHG010000600.1:0-3462 GCA_041557055.1 Desulfosarcinaceae bacterium | reverse complement strand
TCCGGGGTCGGACCGCAAGGAGCGCGCAATGGTCAGCTGACCAATTTATCCTTACACAACATCCTGTATTCAAAACGGTATTGACACACAAGCGTCGATTGCCTATACTCGGCGGCGTAAAAAGCGAATTCTTATCCTTTTATCCTTTCCTTATCCTTCCAGACAGATTCGTTGCAAACCTTTTAAGAAGAAGGATTTCTATAAAGCCCTTAATGGCATCCGGGACCTGACCATGGAGGCTCCCGAGGTTTTTCAACCCCAGTTGGTTGAAATGTGTGCCTCTGCGGGCGTGGCCGTGGTTTTCGTTCCTGAGTTACCAAAGACAGGGGTATACGGGGCGACACGGTGGATCGGCAATAAAGCCGTGATTCAACTGAGTCTTCGCTACAAAAGCAACGATCATCTGTGGTTTACCTTTTTCCATGAGGCCGGTCACATCATCAAGCATGGTCGCAAGGAAATCTTTATCGAGGGCAATGGACTGGATAACGAAAAAGAGGAAGAAGCCAATGCCTTTGCACGCGACCGACTGATTCCTCAAGCGGCATTGCGCAAGTTCATTCAATCATGGGATGGTCGATCCTTGGCACCGATTGAAACCTTTGCCAAAAAAATAAAGATCGCTCCGGGTATTGTTGTTGGACGGCTGCAGCACGACAAGCTGTTGCCCAACTCCCACGGAAATGGCCTCAAGGTGTTTTTCCGCTGGTCGGATTAACCGCATTAAAGGAAACCCGGTTTGACACCGTTTCCGCTCCACAAGGGGCATCCTGATTTTTGATAACCCATTGATATTGAAGGTTATCGGTTAACTGCGGGAGAAAGAGAACGGTTATGAAGAGGGTTACACTCGGGGAGCCATCAAAAAATCATGTAATATCAAGTAGTTATAAGTTTACGCAGAACCCCGGAGAATCGATTCCCCGGGGTTCTGCAGTTTTATCCCTTTATTCACAAGCTTTTGCGGCATCGGACCGCAATATATCGATTCTCTGTTTCCAACGGTTCCGAGCAGGCATCGCGTGTAAACCTGAGGATTGCTCTCGAATCCTGAAATAATCTCTCATGAATTCTCCGTTTAACATGCCTTCCAGGTTAATGCCTGGGTTTCACTCGAATCCTTTTTCAACCGGATGATGGGCCGGGTCTGGTGAAATGGTCTCACTTAACCGCTGCTCACCGATCCGGTGTTCGTTTAATTTTTTTTTGCCAACCTTGGTTTGGTGACCACATGCTTTCAGACGGCGGCGTTATATCGGCAATCGCAGTCACAATCGGCATGAGAAAATCGCGAATGGCCGCCACGATTTCGGTCAGGTCAGGCAGAGAATCCTGCTTCCACTGCCTGCGGACAAAGCCCTGCCATTGACGCCGCTTCGATTCATTGGAAGCGAACTCGTCGCTCAGGCCAATCGGTTCGGTATCGGGTAAGGCGGTCTGCCTTTTGGCGAAGGTTTGCCGGACCGCTTCCCGCAACACTGCTCCCTCAATAGTGAAGTTTCGGCTCAGCATCCAGATATCGAAGTAATCCTTCATCCGGCTGTTGGCCATGCCGAGCAGCACCATCGCGTTGAATTTCTCGGCAATAACGGTTTCAGGGGAATACGCACGAATTATGGGACCATGCTGGGTGAGCAGGGCCGGAAATTCGAACAGTTGCGGTTCAGGCACGATTCGGTCTCCAAACCCCACATCCACTTGCAAGCGTATCAGCATCGCGCCAAGGGCTGCCCGCACAATTACTCTTACCCCGTCGTAAACCGATTCTTCACGAATAGGCGTGGCCGTTACGCTTTCCTTGTCGAATACGAGTCCATCATCCGCGATCTCAACATCGCAGATCTGACGGAAGATTCGGGACAGATTCTCCACGTCAGGGCTGCCGAATCCCAACAGGTCAAGGTCCATCGTGGTGCGTTTGTCTTCAAGCTTCCAAGGGATGTACAGCATTGCCCCTTTGAGGATGAATCGATCTCGATGCTCGCTCTCAGCCAATCGAGAGAGAAAACGTTCGACAACGTATCGAATCACCAGTTCCTGGAAATTCCTCCCGGTTGATCTCGACATGTTCAAGAGCCGGGCTCGCACCGATGCACTCATGTTTTTAACAGGTTCCCTCATTGGACAAGCATCTCCACATAGGGTTGAATGATGTTTTGTACACGGCAAGCCTTGGCGGCTTCCCAGAGTTCGTCCATTGTAAAACGCTTTGCCCGCCATCCCTCCTTAAGGGCTTCGGTGGCGACATCCAGCCCAATTTTGTTGCGATATTTGAAACAATCGGCCACCGTCTTGGAGGGTGCGTAGATGCAAACTTCCATTCCCTCGATGCGATGTGTTTCTATGCCATGCGAAAAAGCCGCTCCCGTGCAATAAACAAAGCGGATGGGAAAGTCTTTGTTCGGTGTCATCTTTCGATCCGGCCGCATCATCCAGATTTCGTAGGGCATTTGGGTCCCGATGCCATGAAAGAAAAGCGCGGAGGTCAGGCAGATGACACCGCCGGGATATCGCTTCGTTGCCTCGACGAAAGAGTGATTCTCGCTGATTTCTGCATCGGCAAGTGCATAGAGTCCTCTGCCCACCCGGACAATCTCGCCTTGCGCTGCCATACGGCGGAGCGTAGACCTCGGATCAGTTGCATCCTTCACATCACCCGCGCGGAATACAGACTGTTTCCGTGCGACTTCCAGGACCCTTTCTCTTATCGTTTTCATGTCTTTGGCTCAATATAGAGAATTTAGTATTCAATATTCTCTATATTGAGCCACAATCCGGGTGCCTTGTCAAGGCATTCTTGTTGGATCGATGTCCAGGGCTTTCGCCACCAGCACGATCTCCCTAACTCCACGGACATGCAGATCCGCAACTTCTGCTTGACCCGCATTACCATGGACCAGATCCACGACATCATCCAGGACGTGGGCTGAATCCGGGGCGGACCAAATTAATGAATTGATAATAAAAAACATACATGCTTAAATCAGCCTCTATCAAGGGCAATAACCTTCTTTTAATAGTCAAAATCGGGCAAATAGGAGAATGCATTGGCAAGAGCAAATCGTCATTTTGTTCCGGGCCATGTCTGGCATTTGACTCATCGGTGTCATAAAAGGGAATTTTTACTGAAATTTAGCGAAGACCGGCTTCGTTGGATGCAATGGTTATTCGAGGCAAAGAAGCGATATGGTTTGGTGATTTTGGATTATACTGTTACATCCAACCATATTCACCTGATTGTGCACGGAAAGGACGGCTGTGAAACGATTCCTAAATCAATCCAGCTTATAGCTGGTCGTACAGGACAGGCGTACAATCGGAGAAAGAAGAGGAAAGGCGCTTTCTGAGAAAATCGATACCATGCAACGGCCATTGAAACCGGCGAGCACCTTCTGCGGTATATCCTCTACATTGATTTGAACAGGTTCGGGCCGGAGTGGTGCGCCATCCAGAACAATGGCC
>JBFFHG010000599.1:0-3466 GCA_041557055.1 Desulfosarcinaceae bacterium | reverse complement strand
TTAATAATTCCTAACTGCAGTCCAAATGCTAAGTCATCTAATATTTTTGCTGATGCATTAATTGAGAAATTTTGCAAAACTCCATCTGAATATAGTTTATTATAAGCGAGAATAGCATCACCAAAATTTGAACTTCGCACTTCTTCTATATAATCATAATTAAAATTCATGAAAGGATTTACAGCAATTGCAATTGAGATTGGGATGCCATTAGTAAACTCTGCAGGTATCATGTAATTTACGGTACCCGAATAATCACTGTACCAATTTTCATTGAATACATAGGAGCCATAATCAACAAATCCACCAAAGCTATCATAATATGGAAAAGAACGGTCTTCAGCAATCGCCATTACCGATTCTTATTTTACCAAAAAATTGTGTTGGCAAAAGTTATGTAGTCTTGGGAGAGAGTTGCGCTGTCTTGGTCTCTGAGTGATCCTTCTATTAGGTGAAATCCTACCGACAGGGGTATCAGACGCTTTAATCGGAATTTCAAATCTTTTTTTCTCCCTTTTAACGTATTGTTATTTTAAATATTTTCTAAAATTGTAAGCGTTTTGTTTTGGATGGCGGGGCTATACCTGCGATTCTGAACTGACCGATCCGGACAATGAGCGGCAACTCTCTTTTCCGTTGAATTGTATTATTATATCAAGTTGTTAAATTAATAGGTGGTTGCGGACAGGCTTGGTGGCTTCTCGATATGGATGGGGCGAAAATTCACCAGCTTCATGTTTGCTCCGCAGGGTCATAGCGTCATGGCGGGTTCGGTCATCGTTAATTGAAGACTGTAGTCCACCAAGCGGAGCTATGGCGATGAGAGACGTAAAACCACTGCTATCCTTTTTCTAATTTCTAATGAAGCATTCCCTAACGATTTTCTAACGAAGTATTTGTCGGGGCTGTGATAATAAAGAGTGTTTCAAGCCATCTCAAAAACGGATTTTGGTTCAAGATCGAGGCGGATTAGAGTTTCAAACCGGAGGCATACGCCTGTATGTCGAGGATTTGAACCCACTTCCAAGAATAAAAATCCGGGCCACGGCTTTTACTCCTTTTTCAGATATACTTCTAAATAGTGTCCATCCAGAAATAGGCAAATCGGGTCGAGAGCTCAAGGCGTGCGAAAAATTTTACCGCAGGCATTGTGGTTGATGTTGCGAGGATAAAATTTTGAGCACGACACAGATATCGGGCAAATTGGCCATTTATGAATGGGCACTAAAATAGCTATTTGCGCGAACCCTAAGGAGGATTTATGGCTGACGCTGTAAATGAAAGCGGCACAATGTATAAGGTCGTTGTCAATCACGAAGAACAATACTCCATATGGCCGGTCGATTTGGAGAATGCGCTCGGCTGGCAGGATGCGGGAAAAAGCGGGACCAAGGAGGCGTGCTTGTCTTATATCAGAGAAGTATGGAAAGATATGAGGCCTTTAAGCTTAAGAAAAGCCATGGAACAATAGGCATCCATTCAACACGGTCCACAGAAACATCCGTGTGGCGATTTGG
Source organism: Desulfosarcinaceae bacterium (assembly GCA_041557055.1). Taxonomy (GTDB): domain Bacteria; phylum Desulfobacterota; class Desulfobacteria; order Desulfobacterales; family Desulfosarcinaceae; genus JARRKU01. Next base: position 1,949 of record JBFFHG010000599.1, on the reverse strand, counting down.
GGAATCATGTTATCCGAACAATTTATCAGCCTTGTCGATATGTTGAAACGCAGGGCGGCGCAAAGCAGTCATGCGCCGGCGTTCTCTTTTCTGAAAAACGGCGAAGATGAGGCGGCGCGTATCACCTATGGGCAACTTGATTGCAAAGCCGGCGCCATTGCATCACGCCTTCTTGAAAAAGCCGTTCCGGGTCAGCGTGTACTTCTGATGTATCCGTCCGGTCTGGAATTCATTGCCGCATTTTTCGGATGCCTGTACGCCGGTTTGATTGCCGTGCCGATTTTTCCACCGCGGGCCAATCGCCATTTACAAAGGTTTTTTGCCGTTGCAAAGGATGCCGGCGTCGTTCTGGCGTTGACCACGTCAGCCGTACTTGAAAAAAGTGAATCTCTTCTTGCCAAACAAGGCATGGTCTTTCCTGTTCCGCATATTTCCACGGATGAATTGCCTGCGGAACGCACAGAAGCACGGCGACCCCCGGCGCTCGACAAAAACACCCTTGCATACCTGCAGTACACCTCCGGGTCCACGGGGTCACCCAAGGGCGTCATGGTGAGCCATGGAAATTTACTGCACAACCTTGAGTGCCAGCGGCATTGTTTCGGTTTGGGCCCCCAAAGTATTTCCTTGTCCTGGCTTCCGAATGCGCATGATCTGGGATTGATCTATGGTATTCTATTGCCCCTTTATGCCGGTATCTTCGGTGTGCTGATGGCGCCGGCAGCGTTCATTCAAAGACCGTTGAGATGGCTTAAAGCGATCTCCGGGTTCCGGGCCGACCTCTCCGGCGGACCGAATTTTGCCTACGATCTATGCGTTCAGAAAATCGGACCGGACCAGATCCGGGAACTGGACCTGAGTTGCTGGAAAAGTGCGCTCAATGGCGCAGAGCCTGTACGAAAGTCGACCCTGGAGCGGTTCGCCAAGAAATTTTCAAGCTGCGGATTCAGGAAAAGCACTTTTGCACCATGTTATGGAATGGCCGAAACCACGTTGATCATTACCGGCAGCAGGATCAACGTTGATCCCATCTACCACCGTATCGATGCCGGGGCCCTGGAGGATGGCCGCATTGTCGATCTGGCCGAGAAAGAGAAATCCCGGAGCGGGGCCCATATTGTCGGATGTGGCAAACCGATTAGCGGCATAGAGGTGCGCATTGTCGATCCGGTGACGCTGAAACCCTGCCCCCCGGACCGGGTCGGAGAGATCTGGGCCGCCGGGCACAGTGTGACGCAGGGATACTATAACCGCGCCGATGAAACCCGGCAACATTTTCATGCGCATATCACCGGCCGTCTGGAAGGTCCTTTTTTACGCACGGGCGATATGGGATATATCAAGGCGGGCGAACTTTTCATGACCGGGCGGCTGAAGGATCTGATCATTATCCGCGGACGCAACTACTACCCGCAGGATATCGAATTTACGGTGGAGCAATCTCATGCCGATCTGAAACCCAACAGCTCCGCCGCCTTTCCACTTACGGAAGGCGAAAAAGAATATCTGGCCATTGTTCAGGAAGTAAAGCGCCGGGCTGTCAGAAAACTGGATGCGGATGGCGTTATGGCCTCGATTCGAAGAGCTGTTTCCAGGGCACACGGGATTCCGGTCGGTGCGATTGTTTTGATAAAGCCGGGGAGCCTGCCCAAAACAACATCCGGAAAAATTCAGCGCAGCGCCTGCCGCAAGGAGTATCTCGCCGATGAGTTGCGGGTTGTGGCGCACTGGAAATCCGGGCACGCCAACAATAAGGTTGATGAACAGCCACGGCCCGCAAACAACCTGAACGGGGAGGAAAAAGGCGGCCAGAAGATGGAAACCGCCATTCGGGACTGGTTGATTAAACAAATAGCGCAATCGTGCGGCATGCCGGCCGAGAGCGTTATTGCCGATGCGCCCTTTGCGGATTTTGGTCTGGATTCTGTCCGAATGACGTCTTTGTCCGC
>JBFFHG010000598.1:0-3466 GCA_041557055.1 Desulfosarcinaceae bacterium | reverse complement strand
GATCCGGCCACCGGCAAGGTGAGCGGTCTGTTCTGATTAAGTTACGGCATTTGATATAATATTGCGCGTTACCACGCCCGGGCTTCGGCCCGGGCTTTTTTTGGCCGGTATTTTGCATTATGTTCCCGGTGTCGGCGTAAGATGATTGAATTCGCTCATCGGGCTGAATTGGACGGGCGGGAGAACCCGTTGGCGCCTGTGCGGTTATTCGTCAACCCGGTGGAGACCGTAATTGAAGGTGTGTCAATTAACTGACGATAGCGGCGTCTATTTTTGAGCGGATCCTGAAGACCGGCCGGAAAGTTTGTTATGGAAAAAATTCGTATCCCTGCTGTTGAAAAATCGATCAACCTGGCTGTTATGGACACTTTCAAGACCATGTTGTCCATGGGTCTGTCCAAGGTGGGGAAGATAACCGATCCGGGACTTGATGATCAGCGTTATGTGGCCTCTGTTCACTTCGGCGGTGAGGTCGTGGGCAGCCTTTGCCTGCACAGCAGCAGGGAGTTTGCATGTTTGATTGCCGGCAGTATGCTGGGAATGGCGCCTGACGAAATCGAAGAGGAGGAGGTCAAGGACGTTCTCGGTGAATTGACCAACATCGTCAGCGGCAACCTCAAAAGCGATTTCCTGGACTCTGATTTGGCTTGCGTCATTTCAACCCCGGCCATAACGCGCGGATGCGATTTCAGGATCGAAACGAGCAAGGTCGGCGAATACCACCAGTGGATTTACCGGCACAAGACCTATGAGCTGCTGATAGAGATTGACCTGAAGGAGGATATCGGCGCCAAGCAGGATATCTTCAGGACCGGCAAGTTCAGCAACGAGGAGATCCGCGAAAAGATCAACTCTGTGGATATTTCCACCACGGTGATCAACTCTGTTATCGATGTTTTCTATACCATGCTCTCCATGGAGATCGAGAGTATTCAAGAGGTGCCGCCCGACTTCCGGGAGGAGAAGCGAACGGTCGGCACGGTCAACTTCGCCGGTGATGTGCACGGTCTGTTCAATATTCAGGTGAACGACAACTTTGCGCGTATGATGACCGCCGCCATGCTGGGTATTGAAGAGGATGAGGTCGGTGATCAAGAGGAGGTGTTTGATGTTATTTGTGAATTGAGCAATATCGTCGGCGGGAATCTGAAATCAGCCTTTGTTGATGTGGGCCTTTCGTGCGTTCTCTCCACGCCGGCCATCACCAACGGCCTCGATTTCCGGGTTGAGACGCTCAATATCATAAAGGTGCAGCGGTTCCTGTTTCATGTTCAGGGGCACACCATCATTGTGGATGCGGGTATTAAAAGGGAAGAGGGGGATGTGGGGGCGGCTTCGGCTTCGGATGCGGCTGCGGATGGCGGTGACGCCGATGCAAGTCCAAAAGACCCTCGATCCGAAGAAAATTACGTAGAGGATCTGCGCAATATAGATCTCATCATGGAGATACCTCTGGAAGTGACAGTGGAGCTCGGTCGTACCAAAATACGGTTACAGGAGTTGCTCAAGATGGGACCCGGAGCAGTGGTCGGACTCAGTCAGCTTGAGGGCGAACCCGTTGATTTGCTTGTGAACGATACCCTGATCGCCAAAGGCGAAGTGCTGGTGGAGAAGGAAAAGTACGGTATTCGAATCGTTGAGGTCGTCAGCCGCAAAGAGCGCGTCAAAAGTTTAAAATAGAGTATTTCCGATCGCAGTTCCAGGCCTCGATACAGTCGCTGATCTGGGAAACAGCCTCGTTGAAAATCGCCAGATCCAGCAATCCGATCTTCTCCAGATTGGAAGCGGCCATCAATGCCTCCAGAAGCCGCTCTTTGCGAACCTGTACCTTGGCCAATGATAAGATGTGAATGGTTTTTGCGTCAGGGATGGACGGCTGCCCGGCGCTGTTTTTTTTGCGGTATTGATTCCTGATCCGGGAAGCCAGATTCAGCATTCGCTGCAGCTTTGCGGTCGGCGGGGGAAGGGCGATGCGGATTGCATCCAGGCCGCTGAACAAAGCTCTGTTGAAATCTTCATCTTCCACATAATGTTCCAACGGTTTTACGCTGGAGACAATGATCCATGGCGGTTGGGGAGAATGGCCTCTATCGAAAACCCTCAGCAAGCTGCCATGCAGGGATGCCGGTAAACAATCGACGTGCTCCAGGTAGAACACCTGGTGCCGGGAGGCGGTCAAGGCTTGGGGCAGGGACGGTTGTGATGAACCATTCGGCTTTGCTGTCTCAGGATTTTCCAACTGCAATTTCAGCGTCTTGCAGTTAAATTTCAGGAATAGCGCATTTTTATGGGGATATTGATCAAAAATCAGACGTGCGACGGCCGCCTTGCCCGCCCCCATTTCGCCGCTGACCCGGATCGGCAGGGTCGCATTGACCAATCGATCGACAAATTCCACCAATAGTTTAAATGGGTTGGATTTCATCGTGACTATTTTTTCCGATCTTTTGTTTTGTACAGGCTAACATGACACAATATGGAAAAAAAACAATACTGTTTTATTTGGGTAAAAATACTGTATCAAAATAAGTGTTTTATGGTTGGTGATTTATAACTAATTGATATGTAAAATATTTTTTGACAGATCGCAGCTCGGGCCCGGCCAATACCGGCCTCGCTGAACCTGTTTTGTGCGCCTGCGAACGGAAAGCGACACCGGAAAGTCAAAGCCGGTTGCCAAGGAGAGCAAAAGCCTTATCATTGTAAAATATTGAGTGCCGTTATTACCGATTTCCATCGGCTTTGAATCAAGGAGGGCTTATGGCGCGCGATAAGATCATCTCCATCGAATCGGTTGAAGGGCCGCACCAATTGATATTGAAGCGCATTTGGCGCATGGTGCCGGACCGGGACAAGGATGATCTGGAATTGAAAAGATTGCTGGCGTTCCGGGCCCGCATCGACGGTGAAGCGGCCACCAGCGAATATTTGATGCATAAAATCCGGGATATGATCCAATGCGCTTACAAAGGTCGTCTGTATGATTTTCTGAAGGATGACGCCATTGCCGGCACCTGCCTGCCGTCGCCGCCATTCAAGGATCCGCCGGAAATAGCATAAAAGAATGGTTTTCAGTTTAAAGTGTTAACGCAACTTTCGGGTTTCGTATAATTTACAACCGGAGGCCGGTTCGACGGGTGCCCGCGGTCAGTTGGCACTCAAGGACCTGCGAATGGCGTCGGCCAGTTCAATCTTGGTGATCGGTTTAATCATCAACTCCCGAATGCCGAGGGCGCAACATTGATCCTGGGTGAACGCCTCTCCATACCCGGTGCACAGCAGGATGGGAAGATCCGGGCGGACTTGAAGAAAGATCTGCGCCAGGTTCAATCCGGTCATCTGCGGCATGGTTAAATCGGTAATGACCAGATCATAATCAAAGGGATGTTCCTGAAACAGGGTCAGCGCTTCAACCGGGCGATTGCAAACCGTTACGTTATATCCCAGTCCGGTCAACATACGATCG
>JBFFHG010000597.1:0-3466 GCA_041557055.1 Desulfosarcinaceae bacterium | reverse complement strand
CTATGTGGCGCTGTTCGCTGTAGAGGAGCAGGAATGAAGTGCGTTACACGGAACCGGGGGTGAAAATAGGGAGGCAAGGGCGTCCGGGGGGCCGCCTTTGCCTGTTCCTATTATCAGAGGTAAAGGATTAAGAGGGATCGGGGTGTAAATCTCAACCTTGCTATATTTTGAAACTCTTCACAATGGCGGTAAGCTCGGCAGCCATGCGCTGTAAATCATCGGCACTGAGTTTGACTTGTGAACTGCTGCTGGAAATTTCACCGGCCGAGGCATTGACGGTGGTGATCGCCTCGGTAATTTCCGAAGCCACGCCTGAGCTTTGGCTGACATTTTCATTGACTTCCTGGATGCCCTGAGACGCCTGGGCGATGTTGACGGCAATATCCTTGGTGGCCGAGGACTGCTCCTCCACAGCCGTGGCAATGGTGGCCACAATGTCGTTCACATTTTTTATGACACTGGAAATCTGATCGATTTCGGTCACGGTATTGCCGGTGGTGTCCTGGATCCCTTCAATCTGTTTTTTGATGTCCAGGGTGGCGCCAGCGGTTTGTTTGGCCAACTCCTTGATCTCATTGGCCACCACGGCAAAACCTTTTCCGGCATCGCCGGCGCGGGCCGCTTCAATGGTGGCGTTCAAGGCCAGCAGGTTGGTCTGCTCGGAAATTTCAGTGATGGTTTCCGTGACCTTGCCGATGGCTTGGGCTGCGTGCCCCAATTGGGCCATTTTTTCCGCCGCACTTGTGGATTTGTGAACCGCCTCGTCTGATATAGAGCGCGCTTTTTCAGCATTTTGCGCGATTTCATTGATGGTGGCGGACATCTCTTCGGATGCGGTGGCCACCATGGAGGTGTTGGTGGCGGATTCTTCCATGGCCGCCGCCACGGCATTCAGGTTGGCGCTCATCTCTTCGGCCGCCACGGATACACTGTTGGCCTGTTGGGATGTATCTTCAGCGCCGGCGGACATCTGGGCCGCAATTCCCGTAAGACTGGCGGCCGATTGGTTCACCTGGCCTGAATTGTCGGCTATTTTGCCGATAATGCCTTGCAGTTTTCCCAGAAACGTATTGAACCAGCCGGCCAGTTCAGCCAGTTCATCCTTGGAGTTGAGATCGATGCGTTTGGTCAAATCACCTTCACCCTCGGCAATATCCCTGAAGCTATCGATCATCTGCCGTAACGCCCGGGTAATTCCGAATACGATAAAGAGACACAAGGCGGCGATCAGGGCGAAGATCACCCCTGAGATCAGACCTGTCCTGACGATGCCCGAACGAGAGACTTTGTCTATGTTTTCAGCCATATTGGATTGATATGCGGAAATGTTGTCCAGATAGACGCCGGTGCCGATCCACAGGTTGGTGCCGGGTATCATTTCGGCATAGCTGATCTTGTCAATGTCACCCATGCCGGGCTTGGGCCAGACGTATTTCACAAATTCGCCGCCGCTGCGGGCCGCCTTTTCCAGTTCCTGAATGGGATAGAGGCCGTTTTTGTCCCTGACGTCTCCGAGATCCTTGCCGATGGCCTCCTTTTTAACCGGGAAGGCCACCGGTGTGGTGTTCTCATAGACGAAAAAGTACCCGGATTGGTCCGTTTCGAATCGAAGGTCCTCGATCATATTTCGTATTTTCTCATTGCGCTGGGTTTCATCCGAAATATCTTCAATGGCATGTCCGATGGCCAGGGCCATGGCATGGCTGGCCACCTGGATCTTGGCTTTCTGGTCCTCAAACATGACCTCGCCTGCTTGTTTGATGGCCAGTTTTTCGATCTGATATGCCTGCCGCACTGAAAAAATGAGCATAACCACGAAGAGGGCCAGAATGCCGGCGATAATCAGAAACATTCGGCCCTTAATTGTTAAACGCTGGATAAACATAGTCTTTTTCTCCTAACTCCTTTGACTGATTGCCTGCTGACGATTAATGCTTTATTTGTTGGGGTGTTGCTGCGCATTGCTCTTGGAATTGCCATTTGCCGGAATCAAATATCCGGATGCTCCGCTCATGCAATATGATTTCAGGTATATTATCGCCCTTTTTTCAGACCACTTTAATAGGAAAGGCCGTATTTTTTTGAAATCAGAGGCGGCATGGATTATGGGGCTGTGTTGTGGTTCGGCGTTTAATTAAAAAAACGGCTCAAAGGCCGCTGAAGCGGTTTCAAAACGACCGTCGACCCAACCTGACCTTAAAGATTGGGTAACCGCTTCGCGCAGAGGTTATCCGTGACAACCAACAACGGAGATAGGATCGTGCCCAAAAACCATAACAACGGTTGGTTGGCGGCGTTTGCCACAATATTCGCAACAATGATTCTGGCGGGTTGTGGTTGGCAAGGGGCTTATATCCGCCACAACTGGGAGGTTCAAGACCAATTCGATGCGTATCAGCTTTATCCCGGCTGCCGTTACTTTACCAGCGGCACCCTCCGGGACCCCCGGGGCGTGCTGGCCCTCAAACCGGAATATAAATTGAATTCAGATGGTTGGATGCCTGTTGCAATGACCGGTGGGCTGCTGGCGCAATGGCTGTCAGCATTGAAAAAGGGTACTTTCGTAGAATACAACACCTTTTCCAATGGCGCCCAGATCGTGGACGATCAGGGTAACATTGCCGGTTATTATTATTCGGTGTGGGATTTTCCCCGGATTCGATTTTCTCAACCCAAAGAGCTGATGATCCATAAACCATTTGCTCAATACCGGTTCGACAACAACCGGGCCGAGTTGTTGTCTGATGATGACCAGTGGCCCAGATAACGCGGCCCGGTAAGGTGTTCCGATGATATCCGGCATGTCACCCCTGTTTGGGGCCTTGAGTGGCTCAAACCATGTCCAGGTGCCCCCCTTTTGCGGGCGCATCATTCCCTTGTGGGGATATAGTCCTGCCTGACAGGTGAGAATACTTCCACGGCCACCGCATCTTCAAGGACATCGGCGCCATGTTCGGTATCTCCGGCGATGCACCAACTGTCTCCCGGCATGCAATCATGGGTTTGGCCATTTATATGGAGCCTTAGCCTGCCTGAAACCAGATAACCGGTTTGTTCATGGGGATGGCGGTGGCGGGGGAGAACACTGCCTTTTCTGAGCCGGAACTCGGCCGTCAATGTCTTTTCACCATAGACCCGGGTTTTGAGTTCAATACCCGGGATGGGCGAGTGGTAGCCGGTATGGCTGTTTTTTGAAAACACAGGGCGCTCCTCGTTGTGCATGAGATCGGCATATGGCCGTATCGGGTTGTCGGAAAGGCCGCAAATATTGGGCCTAATACTATTGATAGGGATTTTGGGTTTTCATCCACTCAAGGTTGTCCTGCATTTGGCCGATGGCATGCTCTTGGTCGGCGATGTCATTGAGAAGCAGGCGCCGTTCATTTTCAAGTATCCGAATCTCTTCCAGGCTCTGTTTTCGCAGTCGCGGGCTGACGCCGTTGCTGATCAGTCGCGCCACCCTATT
>JBFFHG010000596.1:0-3474 GCA_041557055.1 Desulfosarcinaceae bacterium | reverse complement strand
CTGGATAAATACCAGCCCGTCATGGATGATCTCCAGCCCCCGGTTCAGTTGTTCGGGATTGATGACCAGCGGCATGAGCAGCCGGATCACATTGCCGTAGGTGCCGCAAGCCAGCAGGATCAGGCCGTGTTCGAAGCAGTATTTAACCAGGGCTTTGGCGGCCTCGCCGGCCGGTGTCTTCTATTGACGGTCCTTGACCAGTTCCATGGCCATCATGGGACCCAATCCGCGAACATCGCCGATCAGCTCAAATTCGTCCTTAAAAGCCTCGAGTTTGGATCGGAGCTGCTCACCCAGTGTTTTGGCCCGTTTCAGCAGATTCTCCTCTTCGAACACATCCATGACGGCCAAGGCGGCCGCACAGGCCACGGGATTGCCGCCGTAGGTCCCCCCAATGCCCGAGGGATGCACGGCATCCATAATCTCTTTGCGTCCAACCACGGCACTCAAGGGCAAACCCGCGGCCAGACTCTTGGCCACCGTTGTCAGATCCGCAACCACCCCGTAATGCTCCATTGCGAACATGGTGCCGGTGCGTCCCATGCCGCTTTGAATTTCATCGGCGATAAACAGGACCTGGTTGGCCTGGCAAATCGCTTTCAATCTTTGGAAGTACGCCTTGGGCGGCGCGATGAACCCCCCCTCGCCCTGTACCGGTTCGACGATGAGGGCGGCGGTGGCTTCCGGAGCCACATGGGAAACGAAAAAATCGTTCAAGGCCTCGGCGCAAGCCACGTCACAGGAGGGATAGTCCAATTTCAACGGGCATCGGTAGCAATATGCAAAGGGCATGCGGTAGACTTCGGGCGCATAGGGACCGAAACCGAATTTATAAGGCTTGACCTTGCTTGTGAGGGTCATGGTCAGAAGCGTGCGTCCGTGAAAACCGCTTTCAAAAGTGATAATCGCCTGTTTCTGGGTCTGATAGCGGGCGATTTTAACCGCATTTTCAACGGCTTCGGCGCCGCTGTTGGCAAACATCACCGCCTTGGGGAAGTTGCCGGGAACCGCCGCGCACAAACGAGAGGCTAGAGCCACCGGCGCTTCGTATGGTGTAACCATGAAACAGGTGTGGGTGAATTTTTCAGCCTGATGCTGGATGGCCGCTACGACCTTGGGGTGGGAATGGCCCACATTCATCACCGCGATGCCGCCGCCGAAATCGATATACTCGCGGCCCTCCACATCGAAAAGAGAGGCGCCTTCGGCCTTGGCTATATAGCAATTGGTGGCGCTGACAAATCCTTTGGCGATGACCTCTTTGCGCGTCTCACTCAATGATGCATTGCTCACTTCTGAACGCATATATCCTCCTGGTCTTCTTGGAATAATAAATCATGACAGTTATACGGCCCATGGCGATTTCCATAAAACGGGCCGGACATTACCCCCTGTCAAACAGGTTTTCAAAAATCTTAACAAGAAGTGTGCCAAGGATAACGCGTAAGGATTTCATGATGAAAAAACAGTGCGTTAGGCGATTTAAGCGCGGCAGCGGAAGTCTGATTTGATTCGTTTGTGAATCAGAATGGGATAACCTTTTGTTATTCAATGAATAATATTGATCAAACAATCTATCAGTTTGTCGTTGATTAATTGCAATGCTTACAGATCATGAAAAATTTATGATTCATTTATGAATCTAAACGGATCACAGCTTATGTATTTTGAGTTTCCGGACCACCGATGGTTGACTGATTCCCAGCAGAGCGGCGATCTGTCGGGTGTTGCGGCACCGGGCCTTGGCTTGCAACAAAAGTTGCCGCTCCAGCTCACCCAATTTGTCGGCAAGCCGCAAGCCGCCTCCCAAGCCGTTTCCCCCCCCCCCATCCGGGTCGGATTCATTTCCCTTCAAGCCAGCTTGAATGAATTCGTCGATAAAATTATTCTCACACAAGACCACCGCATTTTCAATAATGTTTTTCAATTCTCGAATATTGCCGGGAAATGGATGTTTCTCCAGTAAATGAATGATGCCGGAATGAATTTTTTTGCTGCACTTATACTTGCGGTTATACTTGGTCAGGTAAAATCTTACCAGCCCCGATATGTCTTCGGGCCGCTCCCTCAAAGGCGGCAGCTTCAGAATGAAACTGTTCAGGCGGTAGTAGAGATCTTCCCGGAACTTTTTTTGTTTAACCAGTGCGCTTAGATCCTGATTCGTGGCGGCAATGGTCGAGCACTCCACCTTAATGGATTGGGTGCCCCCGACGCGGCGGATCTCCTTATCGTCCAGATACTTTAAAAGCTTGACCTGCAGAACCATGGGCATGTCTCCGATTTCGTCCAGGAACAGGGTGCCGCCCTGGGCCAACTCGAACAAACCGATCTTGCCTTTATCACGGGCGCCGGTAAATGCGCCTTTTTCATATCCGAAAAGTTCGGCCTCCAGAAGACTTTCGGGCAGGGCGGCGCAATTGATTTCAACAAAGGGATTTTTATGCCGCATGCTGTTCTTGTGAATCAGCTTGGCCAACAACCCCTTGCCCGTTCCCGATTCGCCCAGGATGAGGATATTGGAGGCGTCGATGCGCGACAGCTTCAGCGCCATTTGCAGAACTTGGCGCATTTTGCCGCTTTCGGCGATGACCTCATTTTGCATGAGTTCCAACAGGGAGAGGTCGGCCAGTTTTTCCTTGTATTTTTCGGTAATTTCCCTGCTGTGCTCGATTTGCCGGCGCAGCATGTTCAACTCGGTCATATCCCGCTCGTTGACCACCACCAGAAAGATCTTACCGTTGTCATCCAGCACCGGTGTTCCGGTGGATAAAAGGAACTTACCTGTTTTGCCGATATGCTGCATGACGGTTTGGCGGCAACCGCTCTCCAGAACCAGGCGGGTGACGGATCGGTCAAAAATCTTGTGTTTGAGAAGATTATCGATGTTGTGGCCGATGACCTCTTTGGCCTTGATTCCGTTGAGAACCTCCGAAGCCCTGTTGACGGCAATGACAACCCCTTTACCATCGCACACCCAGATGCCGTCCGAGGAAGCATCGAAAATGGTTTCCTGTTGCCGGTTAAGTTGCCGGTAAGATTCCAGCTTTTTTGCCGAAGCTTCGAAAATGCTGAGTTCCTGAAAATTGCAGACCGCTCCAATGATTTTCTGGCGCCTCAGAATTGGGGTCACATTCAAGACGATTTGAGCTTTTTTACCCAATACCTGATGCCCGAAAATCTCCTGGCCCGCTTTCAGGCACTGGTGGACGACGCTGCCCGTCATTGGCAGGATATCTGCAATGGGTTTGCCCACATGTTTGCGGATATCGATATCGAGGAATTTTTCCGAGCGCCGGTTGATATGCGTAATGACCCCTGCTCTGTCGGTAACAATGACACCGTTGCTCGTGAATTGAAAAATATCGTTGAAATCTATTTTCACACGCATATGACCGACACGGGTTTTCCGGGAAATGGTTGGCATTGGCGCAAATCCCATTGAGATACGCGTACCACAAAACTTGGAATTGCGGG
>JBFFHG010000595.1:0-3484 GCA_041557055.1 Desulfosarcinaceae bacterium | reverse complement strand
CTTTGGCGGTAGAGCAGCCTCAAAATCTCCACCCGCTGGCGCTCGCCCATGGACAGATCGGCCACCCTTGCGGCGGGATCGACCCTGAGGCCGTATTGTTCAGCCAGCTCCGCCACTTGTCGCTGCAGTCGCTTCCGGGCCAGCCAGAATCCCCCGCGCTGGCCAAGAAGCACATTTTCCGCCACCGTCATGGCGTCCACCAGCATGAAATGCTGATACACCATGCCGATGCCCAGGGCATGGGCACGCTGTGTGGTTGGGATGGCGGTCTGTCGGCCGTCCACCCAAATGGAACCGCTGTCAGGTTGCAGGCGCCCTGCCAGAATGCTCATCAAAGTTGATTTACCGGCGCCGTTTTCCCCCAGCAACGCCAGAATCCGCCCGGCATGAATACTTAGACGGATGGCATGGTTGGCCCGCACCGGGCCGAAGGATTTGCCAATGCCTTCCAGTCGGATGACAGGCTGCAGGTCCGACCCGGCGCTCATTTACTGATGGCCTTTCAAGGGTTCAATGTATTGCACATCCGAGTCCCATGGAAACAGAATCCAGGTGTCCTGGCTCACCTCGGTGATGAAGGTGTCCACCAGCGGCCTTCCCTTGGGTTTGGCATATACCGTGGCAAAATGGGCCTTGGGCAACATTTCGCGAACGGTCTTGGCGGTGGCGCCGGTGTCCACCAGGTCGTCGATAAGCAGCCAGCCGTCGCCGTCGCCATCAATGGATTTGAGGATCTCCACCTCCCCGCGTTGATCCTGCCAATTGTAACTGCTTACACAAACCGTTTCCACCAGACGGATATCCAATTCCCGGGCAATGATCGCCGCCGGCACCAGGCCGCCGCGGGCGATGGCGGCGATGCCCTTGAAATAATCCATATCCAGCAAGCGCCAGGCCAGGGCGCGGGAATCCCGGTGCAACTGGTCCCAGGTTACCGGAAAGACGCGTTTATAAGATTTTTTCTTATCGCTCATAGCGCTTCTCCATAAAAAGGTTCAGGATAAAAAACGAAATCGCCCCCATCCTTTGCTTGACATTTACAATCCGGCCATCAATCCGGCGGTTCCATATTGATTCCCAGGGCTGCCGGGGCCTCTTTGGCGCGGCCCGTCCAGGAAGAGAAGACCAGCACCGCAATGGTCAGGGCATATGGCAGCATGAGCAGCAGGGACGAGGGCAGATGGGTCCCCATGGCCTGCAGCCGGAACTGGAAGGCCATCACGCCGCCGAACAGATAAGCCCCCAGCAGGGCTCGCCAGGGCCGCCAGAAAGCGAATATCACCAGGGCCACGGCGATCCAGCCACGGCCGGCCGTCAGGCCGGTGCTCCACACATGGGTGTAGGCCAGCGAAAGGTACGCGCCGCCGAACCCCATAAGCCATCCGCCCGCCAGTACGCCGATCCAGCGGTAGCCCACAATCTTCAGCCCGGCGGCCAGGGCCGCTTCGGGGTACTCTCCAACAGCCCTGAGCCCCAGCCCCCAGCGGGTATATCGCAGGTAGAGCCAGAGCAGCGGCGGAATCAGGTAGGCGATATACACCAGCACATCGTGATTGAACAGAACATCCCCCAATAACGGAATGTTGGAGAGCACCGGCAAAGGCATCAGATCAAATCCCGGGGCGCTTTGGCCCACAAAGGGCGTTCCCAGGTAGTTGGCCAGACCGGTGCCCATAATGGTCACAGCCAAGCCGGAGACCACCTGGTTGCCTTGAAACCCCAGGCAGATCAAACCGTGAATGCCGGCCATCAGCGCGCCGCTGAATCCGCCGATGAGAAACCCCAGCATGGGATTCCCCGTGACTTGGGCGACGACAAACGCAAAAAAGGCCCCCACCAGCATGATTCCTTCAACGCCCAGATTCAAAACGCCGGATCGTTCGGTGAGGATTTCACCAAGGGTGGCGTACAGAATCGGGGTGCCGGATTGGATGGCCGCCGCCAGCAGGGGGATGATGAGATCAAGGTTCATATTGTTGGATTAAGATTGCTTAGCGCCGCTGGAATGATTTTCCGCGGCGGTTTTTGGCTCGTCTCTCTCCATTGTTGCCTCCATTGGCCCTTTGGACCACTTGAGTTGGTAACGGTTGAAAAAACCGCCGGCCAGGACGGTCAGCAGAATCAGGCCCTCCAGAATTCGGCCAAAGGCCGCCGGCACCTGCAAATCCAATTGCAGGGTTTCCAGTCCCACCCGCAGTCCGGCCAATAGAAAAGAGGCCATCCCGATCAACAGCGGGTTGAGTCTGGAGAGCCAGGCCACAACAATGGCGGTGTATCCGTACCCGGCCATGATGCTGGATTGCAGGCGATTGAGATTGGCCGAAGCTTCCAAAAATCCGGCCCATCCGGCCAGCATGCCGCTGACGACCATAACCAGCACCACCAGCCCCTGATAAGGCATGCGGGCATACCTGGCCGCCCGGGGATTCTCACCACTGGCCCGCAGTTCGAAACCAAGCCGGGTAAACCTGAAGAGAAACCAAACGGCGGCCCCGGCCGCCAGACAGACCGCAATGCCCCAGTTCAGGCGGGTGGCGCCGAGTTGGCCCACAATGGCGCCGGCGGGAAACATGGCGGTCATGGGAAAACCGAAACCGGCCGGATCTTTCCAGGGGCCGTAGACCAGAAAATCGAGAAAGAGAATTCCGATATAATTGAGCATCAGGGTCACGATGATCTCATTGGCCCGCAATCGCACCTTGAGCCATGCCGGTATCAACCCCCACAAACCGCCTGATACGGAAGCCGCCAGGAACATGGCCGGCAACAAAACATAACCCGGCAGGCGGCCGAAGCTCAGGGCCGCCCAGGTGGCGCCGACAGCGCCCATGGCGAACTGACCTTCGGCGCCGATATTCCAGATCTGAAGTCGAAAAGCGATGGAGACCCCCAGGGAGCAAAGGAAAATGGGAATGGCTTTGACCAGGCAATCTTCCACGGCGTAGGCGGAAAAATAGGCGGATTGAATCAGCAGCCCGATGCCTTTGACCGCCGGCTTGCCGTGAACGGAAAGCAGCAGGCCGCTTATCAGCATGGAGACGGCGACGGCGCCCAGGAAAACAAAACAGGAACCCCAGCCAAGGGGCTCCTGTCGTTTATGCACACGAAATGGGATCATTGACGCCTGATCTGCAAAAGAAGGATTACTGCAAAGTTCCGATGACCCCGTGGACAAAGTATTTCATGCCGAGCAGCGCTTGGTCCGTTGCGATTTTCCCCTCGGGGATCTGAAGGTTGCCGCTCTGGTCCTTGATGGGGCCGGAAAAAAGATCGTCCCGGCCGGAGACGAGCTCTGCTCTCTTGGCCAATACGCGCGCCCGGATCTCTTTGGAAACCATGGGGCCGAAAGGTGCGATATCGACAATCCCCTCCTCCATACCGATCCAGGTTGAAGCGCTTTTCCAGTTCCCCGAACGGACTTGCGCCACCACCTCTTTATAAAACGGCGCCCAGTTCCAGACGGGAGCGGTCAGGTGGGCCTTGG
>JBFFHG010000594.1:0-3486 GCA_041557055.1 Desulfosarcinaceae bacterium | reverse complement strand
CTTGATCGGCATAACGGATCGGAGGACGCGTGGCTGCTGATATAAACCAGAGTATTGTTGGAAGTCCGCACACCGTCTCCCTTGCAGCGAACTATCGCACCCATCGGCGCCAAAAGATGTTGCTCTTGGTGGCATTGCTGGCGGGTACGGTTTTGCTGGCCGTGTATGCCGTTACCCAGGGCGATTACCAAATCTCTCCCAGAGAGCTTCTATCTGTTTTTACAGGAGAATCCGAGCCAGCCGTCCGTGTCGTGGTCGCCAACATCCGGCTGCCCCGTGTCGCGGCCGCCCTTGTATCGGGATGGGGCTTGGCGATATGCGGCCTGGCGCTTCAGTCCCTGTTGAAAAATCCACTCGCTTCACCTTTTACTTTGGGCATTACCCAGGGGGCCTCCTTCGGCGCGGCCGTGGCCATCGTCGTGTTAGGCACCCAGGTCTATTTTGTGACCGGTTGCGCTTTTGCGGGCGCCATGGCGGCGATTCTCGTAATTCTTGGATTGGCCGGGCTCAAGCAGTTGACCGCCGAGGCCATGATATTGGTCGGCGTGGCGTTGTCCGCTCTGTTTTTTTCAGGCAGCATCCTGTTACAATATCTTGCCTCGGAAATTGAGCTGGCCATGGTGGTGTTCTGGACATTCGGAGACGTGGCGCGTTCCAATTGGCGGCAGATCGCCCTTTTGGCCGGGGCGACATTTGCGGCCTCGCTCTATTTGCTATCGTTGAGATGGGACCTCAATGCCATGGCCTTTGGCGAAGAGACCGCCGGCGGACTGGGGGTCAATATCAGATGGATCAGAATTTCCGGATTGCTGGCGGTGGCCCTGGTCTGTTCGCTGGTCACCGCTTTCCATGGAGTGATCGCCTTTATGGACCTGATCGCACCGCATATCGCCCGCCGGATGGTCGGTGATGACCATCGTCTGCTGATCCCTTTTTCCGCAATTTTGGGGGCTCTCTTGCTTTTGGCCGCGGACACCGCCGGCCGCGTGCTGATCGGATCGGGCGCCTTGCCGGTAGGCGTCCTCACCTCCTTTCTGGGGGCCCCCGTATTCCTGTATTTGTTGATGCGGGGCTATCGATGAGGCTGACGGTGGAGGAGATCGGTTTTGGGTACAACGGCCGTCCGGTTCTCAAAGGTGTGAGTTTTGATCTTGAGCCGGGACAGGTTCTGGGGGTTCTGGGGGTTAACGGTGCCGGCAAATCCACACTGCTCAAGTGCCTGAACCGCATTTTAACACCCCGGCACGGCGTTGTGCGGGTTGATGGCGAAGCGTTGAGGACCCTGGACCGCAATACCGTGGCCCAAAGGATCGCTTACGTTCCCCAGCGCCATACCGCCGGACGTTTGACGGTATTTGAAGCCGTGCTCCTGGGGCGCAAGCCCCATATCCACTGGACGTTGTCCGCACAGGATTACGATTTGGTCGAGAAAGTCATCCGCCAGATCGGACTGCAACATCTGGCAATGCGTCCGGTCGGCGACTTGAGCGGCGGAGAGATGCAAAAGGTGGCAATCGCCCTGGCCCTGGCTCAATCAC
This sequence comes from Desulfosarcinaceae bacterium, assembly GCA_041557055.1. Lineage (GTDB taxonomy): Bacteria > Desulfobacterota > Desulfobacteria > Desulfobacterales > Desulfosarcinaceae > JARRKU01. The sequence continues at coordinate 1,948 of JBFFHG010000594.1, read as the reverse complement.
CCGGAATTTTGCTGCTGGACGAGCCCACCAGCAGCCTGGATTTGAGAAATCAGCTCGATGTGATGGCGCTGGTCCATCGCGTCGTTAAAACCCGGCAGTTGTCCGCGGTGGTGGCCATTCATGATTTGAATATGGCTGTTCGATTTGCCGACCGTTTCCTTTTTCTCAAAGATCATGGCGTGTTCGCGGTGGCGGACAAAAGGGATCTCAGCGCCCGGGTGATTGAGGCGGTCTACGGTGTCCGCGTAACGCTGGAACGGATCGGCGGACATACAGTGGTGGTGCCGCTGGAATAAGAAGGCTATGGGGAGGCAGCGGAGAAAGAGATGAAGACAAAATATTTTTGGATGGTGGGGAGCCTTGTCGGTTTCATCATGGCGGCTTCGGTATGGGCCGGTACGGTGAACGTCAACGTCATTGACATGGCCGGGCGAAGCGTAACAGCGCCCCTGAATCCCCAACGGATCGTTTGTCTGGGGCCCGGTGCCTTGCGCTTGATCGTTTATCTGCAGGCTGAAAACAAAGTCGTCGGCGTGGAAGATATGGAGAAGATGTATCCCGGCGGCCGGCCATACTGGATCGCCCATCCCGAGCTTTTCAGCCTGCCGCGCTGCGGTCCGGGCGGGCCGGCCGGCATCAACAAAAAACCCGATCTGGAATCCGTTCTGGCGGTTCAGCCGCAGGTTATTTTTATCACCTATATGGACGCCCCCCTGGCCGAGGAGGTCCAGCGGACGCTGGACATACCGGTGGTGGTGCTCAGCTATGGGGCCTTTGCCGCCTTTGATGAAACCGTCTACGACGCCTTGCGACTGGCCGGAAGGATTTTGAACCGGGAAAAGCGGGCGGAAGAGATTATCGGATATATCAATGCCCTGCGCAACGATCTGCACAAGCGCACCGCCCGAATTCCTTCCGGTCGAAAGCCCAGCGTTTATGTTGGCGGCATCGGCTATCGGGGAGGGCAGGGCATCGAGAGTTCCGAAAAGCGGTTTACGCCCTTTGACTGGGTCAACGCAGACAATGCGGTTGACAGCATTGAGCAGCAGATCGGAAGCCATGTTTTCCTGGGTAAAGAGCAACTGTTGAGACTCAATCCGGATGTGATTTTCATCGATGGCGGCGGATTGGCCATGGTGGCCGAGGATTATCGCAAGAAACCGGAATACTACAACGCCTTGCAGGCCTTTGCCGAGGGCCGGATCTACACCCTGTTGCCGTTTAACTGGTATACCACCAATATCGAAACGGCCCTGGCCGATGCTTTCGCCATCGGTAAGATCATTTACCGGGAATCCTTTGAAGATCTGGACCCCGAACAAAAGGCCGATGAAATCTATGCGTTCATGGTGGGAAAACCCGTGTACGCGGCCATGAAAAAGGATTATGGCGCTATCGGACAAAAAGCGTCGTTTTTGAACGCACCATAGAGGCTGACCGGATGAAGAGCATCCGGCATTGATTCAGAGTCAACAAGGAGACCGGGGTGCCGCAAAAATCAGAGATCTTTAAACAACACCATGACAATTATCTCGCACAAATTGCCAGGATTGATTTTACGTCTGTACAGCAGACACTCGGCCTTGAAAAAAAAGGGGTGCGCTATTTTCTTCCCTTTTTTGGTCGCGACTATCTTATCTCCCGGGAAGGAATTCAGGATGATGCCGGTCAAACCCCGGATTACACGACCTGTGCGATTCTTGCCAAGTACCTTATCCTATGCCCGGAGCGGGTTCATGAAGACAGCCGGTGGGCGGCTTTTAAGGATTTTAATATGTGCAACTGAGCGGCGAGGACAACGAAAAAGGACTGATTGAAAAAATTATGCTGCTGCAGCGGATCTATAAGAACGATCCCATGGATGATCTGCTCAGACCCGATGGATGCCGCTGGCGGGACGAAGATGAAATATGGGAGTGCTGGATCGGTTTTGCCGGCTCCGAGGCTG
>JBFFHG010000593.1:0-3489 GCA_041557055.1 Desulfosarcinaceae bacterium | reverse complement strand
TTCTGCCGGTTTTGGGATTTGGTTTCTTTTTCCTGTTTGGATCACTGGATGGCGGTTTGCTGCTGTTTGTGCTATTCAAATTCAAACGATTGGCAAGCAGGGTAATGACCAGTATCAAGATCTCAACGATTGACTTGGTTCCGGCCGACATGTGTTTGTCATCACGGATTATGGACTGTGCTTTTTCGATAGTGGCTTGGACAAACCGATCGGTTAAGTTAATGACATTGCCTAAACAGTAGCGAATTAAAGAACGTCTTATGCGAACTCCATTTGAAAAGGTCAATGGGTTGTCAAGGCGGTTGTGCATATGCGTCTTGGTGTTTGTGATTTGACAATCCTGATTTCCATGGGATAGTCTTAATATATTTGAAATGCGATACGAAGTCTCACATTTTGGCAGATAACAATACCGAAACGAGCTGATTCATATTTGCATAATCACCTTCATGCGGTAATGCGCGTTTGATTTTGTATTCAAAAACAGAACCAGGAAAACGGGACTTAAAGGCATGCGCAAATGTACGGGAAACAACACCCGGGAATGGGGATTTGATGCGATTTTTGATGTTGAATGCCCTGATTGTGGTAATCTGGTTGAATTCTTCAAAGATGATATCAAGAGAAACTGCCCGCAATGCAAAAAATCAGTTTCAAATAACCGCAAAGATTATGGTTGCGGGCAATGGTGTTCATCTTCATCATCGCATATGAGAAATTTTTGTCCAAAATTCAAAAGATCAAAAGATCGGTTTTATGGACACAGTATTGCGTAGCGATCTCCCCCCAAGAAAAAACATTTTATCAAGGGATCAGGCATCATTCGATGCCGAGCTGTTTCATGCGCCGATAAAGCAGTGTGCGATGAATTCCCAGTATCTTGGCGGCCTGAACCTTGTTGTTCTGCGTGGCTTTTAATGCGGTCTGAATTGCCCGGGTTTCGGCATCGTTCATAATTTTCTTTAACGGGGATGTGTGGAGTTGAACAGGGGCATTTGACATCTTGAGCAAGTTCAGCGGAAGGTCCTGGGGCTGAATCGCATGACCTTCAAAGGTTGCCATGGTTCGCTGGATCACATGGCGCAGTTCGCGGCTGTTTCCCGGCCAGGGATAATTCTTCAATATTTTTTCCGTTTCCGCAGTGATGGCAGGTTCAGGGACGGACCACTCCTCAGCCAGTTCGTGCAGAAAATGTCTTGCCTGAGGCATGATATCGTCAGGCCTTTCGCACAGCGGCGGTATATGCAGTTGAAAAACGTTCAAGCGGTAATACAGATCGGAGCGAAACCGCTTTTCCTTGACCATGGCTTCGAGGTTGCGGTTGGTGGCCGCAATCAGCTTGAAGTCCGATTTGATTGGCGTTGTTCCACCTACCCGTTCGAACTCCTTTTCTTCCAGCACGCGCAATAATTTGGGCTGCATGGCGAGCGGCAGGTCGCCGATTTCGTCGAAAAATATGGTTCCCTTGTGCGCCATATGAAACCGGCCCAGCTTGCCGGTGGATTTGGCCCCGGTAAATGCGCCTTTTTCATACCCGAACATTTCGGATTCCAGCAAATCCGCAGGGATTGCAGAGGCATTAACGCGCACAAATGGACCGGACCGGTCTGTACTGGCATTATGAATCGCCTGGGCGTAAAGCTCCTTGCCGCATCCTGATTCACCGGTTATCAAAACCGTCAGGTTGTGTGCGGAAGCACGAAATACCAACTGTTTGAGTTGCGCCAGGGCCTCGCTCTGACCGACAATGCTCTCGACTGTGTAGCGCGTGCTCCTCAGGGAGAGCAACTCTTTCTCATAGTTTTTAACTTGTGATTCAAGAAACTTGAGCCGCTCGGCCAGCGTCAGAACATCCTTGACGCATTCAAACATCACCAGGCCGAGCACAGCTAAAATGCGACCTTTTTTTACAATGGGAAGACGCTGCACCACAATGCTTTGTCCCCGTATGAGCTGGGTTTCATTGATCTCGGGCCGACCGGTTTTGCCGACGATATGCATTCTTGTGTTTTCAACCACGTCAGTACAATGACGCCCTACTTGCGCTTTTGAGTCGAGCCCCAGAAAGCGACCATACGGTTTGTTCATAAAGACCACATAGCCTTGCGGGTCGGTTATGAGAACCCCGTTTCGAAAATGATTCAGGAACAGCTCTATGGTTTCAATGTCCTGGAACAACATTGAAAGCAGTTGATCTGCGTTTTGAATTAAATCTTGTTTCTGCCCTGCAAGATGCCGTTGCTGTTCAGCCATGCGTTAGCCCCGCTTGGCGCCTGCATGCAAATAAGCGCGTCACATCGAAGATGCCTCGGCGTTCGAATACAACACACTATTTCCATACAAGCCCTTAATATATGCTTACAACCATATGTCGCGCGATTCATTCAAGTCAAGCTTCTCATGGTACTTGTCCGGAGCCGTTACATGCAACCTGAAAAACAAAATCATCCACGTGAACCGAGACGCAATCCACCGTGAATAAAGTAGACCTCTCCGCCCAAAGCCTCATTGCGATAAATTTCACCCACCAGGGAGGCCACCTCTTCGGGCTCGATCAACCGGCCGATGGGAATGTCGGATAAAATCCTGGTCAGCGCAGCCTGATTCATCCCCTTGACCATGGGGGTGCCGACGTAACCCGGGGCAACTGCTGCACAGCGGATTTTGTCCGATAACCCGCGCCTGAAAAATTCGGCTGTCAAAACTTTGGGAAATACGGACATGGCTGCTTTTGAAGATGAGTAGTTCAATTGACCGGCCGTTCCCAGCGACCCGGTTGAAGAGATTACGCAGATCAACCCTTTGCAGTGGTGGTTGATCATCTGTTGGGCGCACTCTCTAACAGTAAGAAAAACCCCGGTCAAATTGATGTCGATAACCGTCTGAAACATTTCAAGAGACATTTTGCCTTTCACTTTGCCGGTTTGCTTATCAGTCGCCAGCATAAGACCGTCACGGATAATGCCTGCAAAAGGAGCGACCAGATGAATGGCGCCGAACGCTTCAATGGCTTGGTTGGCAAGCTTGGCGCACGCCTTTTCATCCGTGGTATTGCAAACCATTGTCATCACGCTTCCGCCCCGGGCTTTCAACTCTTGTCCCGTCCTTTCAAGGGGCTCCGCCGCAACATCAGCGATCATTGCCTTGCCGCCGTTGCGAATCCAGTATTCAGCCAGGGATTTTCCAATACCACCGGCACCTCCTGTAATAACAGCCACCGCATCGCGAATCTCAAGCATTCCATCCTCCTTATCCTATATATATCGGGTGATCAGTTGATTGCCGCACGGGGACATGCATGCAGCCGGCCGGCATTGTGTTTGTCCGCCAAAGCCGTTTGACTCGATGTGCAACATCTGCAACAGGCATGCCGCCAAATTTCAAAACATTTTCCAGGCATCCTTTTTGCTACGAATAATGTTGTCTGTTTGAAGTTATGCGCAAACGGTTCCGAAACCGCGCGGGCAGGTGCCTTCATGGATAAAATCG
>JBFFHG010000592.1:0-3492 GCA_041557055.1 Desulfosarcinaceae bacterium | reverse complement strand
GTGCGCTCATCCATAGCCCGGAAGTGTCAGAAGCGGTTTTAAAATCCTCTGTCAAATGACAGCCAAAACAGGGCAAGGGATAGAAACTGAAGAACACCCTATCGTTGCATAAAAAAGATGGCGAAGGGATTTAACAGCGTTATGCAAGACTTGATTTTCATTACAATTATTGCGCTTATTCTGAGCGTTGTCTATTCCTGGGCGTTTAAACACCTGCCCCGGGAACGATGGCAAATCCTCGGCGTCATCCCCATTGACAAACAACCGGATGGCCGCTGGCACGGACGGAATTTGACCTATTACGGCCTGATCAACGCTTGCGCCGCCACGTTTGCCCTCGCCATCCTTTTTGTCCTTTTGGCAGCCTGTGGGGTGACGGTCAAAATGATGCTTATAACACTTATTGCCGCCATAAGCCTATTTGCACCCTTTGCAAAATGGACGGCGTCCTGGGTGGAGAAAAAAAAACACACGCTAAGCATCGGCGGGGCCGCGTTTTGCGGAATTGTCGGGTCCCCTGTCCTGCTTCTGGTACTTCAACGGATGCAATCCTTTTGGGGCTGTCCCGAACTGCCGGTGATGCATTTCATGGCGGCCTTGGCCATCGGATATGCCTTTGGTGAAGGTAACGGCCGCCTCGCATGCCTGAGCTTTGGATGCTGCTATGGCAAACCCATCGACCAACTGCCAGGATTTCTCAGGCGTCCGTTTTCATCGTTTAGCGTTATTTTCCATGGCCCCACAAAAAAGGCGGCTTATGCCGATGGCCTGACAGGTCGCAAAATCCTGGCGATCCAGGCCATGACGGCTGTTCTTTACTCGGCGGCGGGCTTGATGGGAACCTATCTTTTTTTGCGGGGGTATTTGAAATCCGCATATCTGGTCTGTATCCTGGCAACCCAGATATGGCGCATTCTGTCCGAATTTCTGCGAGCCGATTACCGGGGCGGCGGCGCCATCAGCGCCTACCAGTATCTGGCCGCAACAGCGGCTCTTTCGGCTTTATGCTACGGCGCGCGTCTGCCTGCAATGCCGCTGCAGGCAGATCTGAGTAAAGGGTTGCTCATTTTATGGAACCCGGCTATAATTCTTGTATGTCAAATCCTGTGGTTGGGTATCTTTTTATTTACAGGCCGCAGCAAAATTACCGCTGCCCATATCGGCCTTTATGTCCGTTCGGATCGAATTTAATCATAACAAAAGCAAGGGATGCCTATGAGCCAAAGCAAATGCTATGTGGTCGACACCAATGTTTTGCTGGATGACCCCGATGCCCTGTTTAAACTGCGCAACGGCAATCAAAACAATATTTTTATTCCCTACCATGTATTGCTGGAACTCAATAAATTTAAGAAAGACCCCCGTTTGGGCCATATTGTGGCCAAAGTCATTCATTATTTAAGCGATCATCCCGATCAATTTAAAATACTTCAAACCAGCAATGTGGCCGAGCCGTTCAATCAACAGGTCGACAGCCATATCCTGGAAGAGATCAAAACCAGCGGCCTTGGGATGCCCATTCTGGTCACCAATGACAAGATCCTGCAAATACAGGCATCCTTGCAGGGCATTTGCAGTGAGCATTACAAGGATTCGGTGCCGTTCAAATCAGAGGCGGAATATGTGACCGGCTTTGCGGATCATCGTGAAGAGGTGTTCGCCAACTGTTTTATGTGGAGCGATGTCGGCAAACCTCTTTTTTTCAGCAATCAGGGCGAAAAGGTGATCGACTACCAACATAAAATATGGAACATCACCCCCCGCAACGTCTACCAGAACCTGGCGCTGGAATTGATGACCGATGAGACCATCCATATCGTTTCCATCCAAAGCGAGGCAGGCTACGGCAAGAGCTTTCTGGCCCTGGCCACGGCGCTTTACCTGATGCTGGAAAAAAAGGCCCATGAAAAAATCTATGTGGTTAAACCCATGATCGAAATCGGCCAGAAGCTGGGCTACCTGCCGGGCAGTGTGGAAGAAAAAATGGGCCCATACACCCGCTACATCCTGGATCTGGTGCTTAAACTTCATAAAATGCGGCCGGCCAACCGTATTTTTCTCGATCCGGATCAAATCCCACCCCAACTCAATCCGGCCCGCTTCGAATTGCTGCCGCTGACCTATATTCGAGGTATGAACATTGAAAATGCCGTTGTGATAATCGATGAAATCCAGAATATGTCCCGGGGTGAATGCCGGGCCCTCTTATCAAGGATGGGGGAAGGGGCCAAATGCATCTGCCTGGGCGATACCCGTCAGGTCGATCATCCTTACTTGAATGCCGAAAACAACGGGTTGAACTGGATCGTCAACAAATTCAAAGGGCATCGCACTTACGCCCACATCGTGCTCAAAGGCGAAAAGTCGAGGGGGCCCATTACCGATTTGGTTATCAAGGCGGGTTTATAGAAAACAGATAGATCATTCACCAGGCTCAAACACATACCCCACGGAGCGCAAGCTCTTGAAATAGACAGGTTTTTTGGGGTTTTTTTCGAAATACCTGCGCATGCGCACAACGAAATTGTCCACCGTGCGGGTGGTGATACGCCCGGTATAGCTCCATCCGATCTCCAGCAGCTTGCTGCGCGAAAGGGGTTTGCCCTGATTGGCGACAAACAGCTTAAGCAGTTTCACTTCCTGTTCCGTCAAGTGAATGGTTTGGCCTGCCACCCCCCGGGCCCCGGCAGTGGAAAAATCAATCCGGTTCTCCCCAAACACGAAAATTTCCGGTACGGCTGCGGACTGGGGGCCTTGGCCGCGGGACCAGTCGCCCCGAAGCAAAAGCCGTTCCAACCGCAACAGGAACTCATCCAGGTTAAAGGGTTTTGCCAGATAATCATCCACCCCGTATGCCAATCCCTCTATTTTATCCTCGATATCACCCCTGGCGGAAAGAATCAGGATCGGAATACGTTCATCTTCCAGACGAATGTTGCGTAAAACAGAGAAACCGTCGATACCTGGCAACATGATATCCAGAACTATCAGATCCGGTTGCAGCTCTCGCCATTGCTGCAATCCGCAAGGACCGTCGGGCGCAACGGCAACCTGGTATCCTTTCAGCTTCAAATTAAGCTGAAGGCCTTCGGCTATATGCAAGTCATCCTCGATGATCAGAATCAGCTTGGGCCTTTGTTTATCAGTACCCGAATTCATCATGACGCAAACCTCCTCTCTTTAGGCAGCGGCAGGGTCAAAGTGAAGGTTGCGCCCTGACCAAGACCCGGGCTTGCCGCACTGAGTCTGCCCTTGTGAATTTTGGCGATATTCTGGGCCAGATAGAGCCCGATACCGCTGCCTTTGGCCGACATATTCTCCGAACGGCCGATCTGGTAGAATTTTTTAAAAATCTTATTTCGTTCACGCCGCTCAAAACCAATGCCGTTGTCAATAAAGAGAATTTTCAGACGATTGGTTTCAAACCGAACCCTGATTTCAACGACCGGCGGGGCTGATGATGCGTACTTGATCGCATTGGTGATCAGGTTG
>JBFFHG010000591.1:0-3492 GCA_041557055.1 Desulfosarcinaceae bacterium | reverse complement strand
CAGGATAGCAGTAATTTCGGATGATAAAGAGAACTGAACCATTTTTACTTTTTAAGCGGCGTATAGTGACCTATCGGACAAGAATAAAAAGCCCTTTTCCGTTCAGGCACTAATTAATACGGGACCTATAAAAAAGTCAATTTCAACTGTTTCATATCAGGGATAATTTTCATTTCCTTTTTCCTTGGGATCTCAAAATAGCATCATTCGCGCCAAACGCCGCATGCTCGCGGTTATGTCTGAAAACGGCCACGACGATCCCGCGCAACATCAAAGATGTTTGTTTTGCCAAAAAGCGCGGCCTCAAACAAACCGATATGTGCCGCAGTGAATATGTTTATCATCGCTTGCGCAATTTTAGAGCCGGTATCGAGTCGGGCATATCCCGGCTCAACCGTTGCATGGGGCTTTGACGCTGTATTTGCAAAGGTTGGCAAGGTTTTAAATCCTATCGATTAAAAATCTTTTTTAGATAGGGAAACGTAGTGATAATGACAATCAAAAGTATGATGACAATACAGATCGGCCTGTTAAACAGGATGAACTTATCATTTACGCCGATTAGCAGTGACAATCGCAGGTTGCTCTCAATCAGGGGGCCCAGGATGAGACCCAATGCAACCGGCGCTATCGGCACTTTGATCTTTTCGATAATATAGCCAAGAATTCCAAAAAAGAACATCAGGTAGAGATCAAAAACGCTGTTTTGTACTGAATACACACCAACAACACTCAGCGCGATGATAAAGCCCACCAATAATGGGCGTGGGATGCGCAGGACTTGGGCAAAAAGGTTGGTTGCAAAAGACCCCCCCAAAGGAATCATCAGCAGGGATGTAATAAACATCTGGATCATGAAGCCATAAATAATGTCCGGGCTTTCATGAAACAACTCCGGTCCGGGTTGCAGGCCGTGAACCAGCAGACCGCCCATGATTACCGCAGCCACGGTACTTCCTGGGATACCAAGGGTGACAGTGGGAATAAGAGCCGCGGCATTGTCGGCGTTGTTCCCGAATTCAGAGGCGGCAATGCCTTCGGGATTTCCTTTGCCGAAGCTGTCAGGGTCATCGGACATGCGCTTTGCTCTTTCATAGGCCAAAAAAGAAACAAAACTACCACTAGCTCCCGGTAGAAGGCCAACAACGATGCCATAGAGGTATGCCCATGACCAGACCTTGAAAAAGCGCGGTATATCTTTCAGGGCTTTCCCAAAAGGGGCAAATTTCAAGATGATTTTTTTGCCACTCTCTTTTGTAATGATTTCCGCAAGACCAAAACAGGGAGGAAGGGCATAAAGCCCAACCATCAATACGATAATATTGATTCCATTTTCCAGTTCAAGAAAACCAAAGGTAAAGCGCTCTGTGGAGAGGACGGGATCTGTGCCGATAATACCGATAAACAGGCCTGTCATAGCAGCCAGAAGCCCCTTATAAATATCATCTCCCAGGAATACAGCCACTGCTGCCATCCCGAACATCCCCACCCAAAAGACTTCAGGTGGTCCAAATGCCAGGGTCACCAGGGATAACGGCGGCGCCACCAGCATCATGGCAACGGCACTTGCCATTCCACCAAAAGCAGAGGAGAGCAACGACACCTGCAGCGCATACCCCGCCTCTCCCCGCTGGACCATGGGATAGCCATCAAATGTGGTAACAATGGCCGCAGGGGTTCCCGGGATACGAAGCAATATTGCCGGGATCGCGCCACCGTACATGGCCCCGTTATAAATACCGGCCATCATCCCTAGGGCAACGAGGGGTTCCATGGTAAACGTAAGGGGGAGAAGCACTGCAATGGTCATCGTTGCAGTGAGCCCGGGCAAGGCACCGACAACGATACCGGAGGTGACGCCGACCACCATTGCGAGCAGATTACCAAACGTTAAAACTTTAAATAAAGCATAATACAGTGGTGTAAAGAGTTCCATTTCAGCTTCCTAATAACGTATTCCATATTTCCTGAGGTAAAGGCCTGCTGAAAATCACGATGAACAGCAGGTAAATTAAAGATAAAAAACAAATAGTTCCAATCATCACAACTTTAGGCTTACGATATCCTAGTAGCCAGCTCAATAAGGGGAGCATGATGATGGATGTGGTGAAATATCCTAAATAATCCATTCCCAAAAAGAAAAGGAGCATATAAACAACCATCAGGAAAAATCGCCGGACATTTGTAAAAAACGGTATTTTTCCCTCTTGTTGCCCCGATTTGTTCTGACTGCGAACGGCAATGGCCACCCCCAGAAACATCGAGGGGATCATCACCATCAAGGGGAATGTGCGGACACCTTCATTAAGTGAAAGGCAGTGCCAGACCCCCATTGAGGAGAGCAGAAAGGTTGCCGCCCCGAAAAAAAAGTCCTTGTTCAAAACTTTGATAGCTATCATGTGGTGATGTCCTTTAGGGATGTTTGTACAGGCCCAGCGGGTCCGTACAAACAAGATAGTGCCCATCCACAAATGGCCAATTTGTCCGATATCTGCGTTGTGCTCAAAATTTTATCCTTGGAAGATCAACCATATGCCTGCGGTTAAATTTTTCCCAGGCCTTGATCTCGACCAAATTTGCCTGTTTCCGGATGGACACAAGATATAACCGTTATTTTTTTATCCAGGGTGATTTTTTCCATAGGGCTCTCATATCGGCATCAAAATCTTCCAGGTGGTTTGTCCAGGCAGCCCTATCCATAAAATCCAGGACAACCCCCTGTTTTGACGCCTCTTTCCGGAACTGCGCATCGTTAACCGCCTTGGCAATCGCTTTACTCAGGGCGTCAACCACTTCTGCGGGCATATTGGCAGGGCCGGCAAAACCACGTTGCGAAGAGGCGACCAAATCATACCCCTGCTCTTTAAAAGTGGGGATATCTTTGGCAAAAGAGACGGGTTTGTCCGCCATATAGCCCAGAATTTTTAATGAATGCCTATAATTTATTGCTTCGCCCAGGTTAAAACTGCCCACGGCAACATGGCCGCCCATTGTTGCATTACGAGAAGCAGCGCCGGGGAAAGGAACAAAGGTGAATTTTGCCCCCGTCATTGCCTCCAGCTTTAATCCGGCAAGGTGATCATCTCCGCCCAGTGATCCTGTTGCCATGGTAATAATTTTTGGATTTTTTTTAGCAAAACCAATCAGTTCATCAAGTGAATCGAACTTGCTTTTTTTACTGACATTTAAAGCCCCGGGATCAGTGACCATGTTGGCAATAACAGTGAAATCACGAAACGTGAACTTGGCTTTCCCTTCAATGGGCTTGGTGACAATGCTGGGCGTGGTGATAATACCGATGGTATAACCATCCGGTTTAGCTCTTTTTAATACATTCCAGCCAACAACCCCGCTTGCGCCGGTTTTGTTGATAACCACCACTTTAACGTCATTGCCCAGATATTTTTCAAGGTATGGAGAAATTGTGCGCACCATCCAAATCGGCGATCGGCATGAAACATACAGCCTGGAGTTGTGTGGTGGCACGCATGT
>JBFFHG010000590.1:0-3493 GCA_041557055.1 Desulfosarcinaceae bacterium | reverse complement strand
GACGCAGCTGTAGTAACAACCACAAGCACTACAGCCACTGCAACGCCTTTTTCATTAACCGTTTGATCCCATTTTGTCGATTTGGTTGGATAATCAGCAACATTTTGATTCAACTCCGAAGTCGGTGCTGTGACCCTAACTGGCTCTTCAGGCCCGCCCTTGGGCCTTTGATGCCAAAGCACATCGACCTTGAACTCGATATGGGCGCTGTATTTGTAACTGTTCCGGCCCATTTCCAAGGTGCCGCTGACCGTCTGCGGCCTTAGGGTGCCCGACATGTGCATGGGCGTTTCGGCGTTAACCTCTATGGTATAAGGACCGAGGTTGGCCTTTGTGGCAATGGGCGCCTTGATTTTAACTTTGCCTGATTCCAACACCATCTCCGGTTTGGCTGTCAGAGCCGCAAGCGCCGGGTCGTAGGTGTCGTGCAGTTTTTGCTTGGCCTGCATGGGGTCTTTGCTCATGGCCAGCTCATAGTTGTGCACGTATTTGCCATGTCCGGGCGTTGTGTTCTCAATGCCGATTTCGCCGTTCATTTCGGCCTTGATGGTGTAATCGCCATAAGACGCCGCATAAATGATCGGCGGCGTGTCGCGGCCGATGGTGTAGGTGACCTTCAAATTGAGCGGTATGGGCATGTGGTCGCCTGCGGCCCTGGTGCCGCTGCCCGGCTTCGGGATCTTTGGACGCGGCGGTATCAAGATCGTCTCCCCCACAAAGATCAGGTTCGGGTTGTCAATGAGCCGCAGTCCGCAACGCGCAGCCCCCTGGTTGTGAAAATCGCAAATTTGCTGATACCTGGCGCCGCTTCCCAGGTAACGGCAGGCCAAACGCCATAAACTGTCGCCCCTTCTCACGGTTTTACGGATTGGCATATCTTCCTTCCTTTCAGGTTGCCATTGATATGTGTTTTATGCTTTACAGTTTTTCTCCAGGCTCCAGCCACCCGCCACATTGCCGGATCCCCAGCCGCCGGTGCGTTTTTGCTGGGTGTAGCACCATTCGACTTTGCCGTAGACAAAGGCAACCTCATCTTCGGGAAAATCGTCGTCGGCCGAGGTGATGAAGGAGCTGATCATGCAATTGGTAAACTTGTATTGCATAAACCGGACCTTGTCGCCGCCCGCACGGCACAGCTCCACCACGATGGTGTCGATATGGGTGCCGGCCGCGCAGGCCAGGGCCAGTCTGGGCGATGCCTTGTCCAGCAATTTGGTAAAGCAGAATTCCGAAAAATCAGCACGTTCCGCGCTGGCGCCGCCTGCACTGCTGGCGGTTCTGGACACGGTTTGGCTGACATCCAGATCGAAATCATAGATTTCGATCCAACCGTCATGATTTTCATCCGAACTTTCACCTGGGATGCCCTCTATCCGGACAAATCCATCGAACATGCGCTTCCCTCCTTCTTTGTTAAACGCAACATCAATTTGGCTCACAAGATTTTTCTTAAAGCACCACGAATGCCGGCATACGGCTTTGAGTGCCTCGAACAAAACAGGTCAGTTCAACAAACGAGAAAGAAAGCAGTTGGTTCGATAGCGATTATAATCTGATGAGATCGGCCAAGGAGCAAGCACTGCTGTGCCTGCCTGGCATGGGTCGAACTGAAATGGTGAATGATTGAAACCCATTCCCGATTCATTCAACCATAAAAGCAAATGCCAAAATTATTGCCGGTTGTCAAGGCTGTTGCGTCGGAGTCAGCAAATTCCTAACCGGTTGGCAAAGGCCGGTTCAAGCGCGAAAGCATTGGTTTCCCCAATGGTGCCGGCACACATCCCGATCCGGATAAACCCCAACGTTGCATAAAAAAGATGGCAAAAGGTTGGCAAAGTCTGTTGCGTATTGAAACCGCATCACAATAAAGCGCCAAGCCAGGACTAAACCAATGGTGAACTTGAGGATCGGGTCTATTATATGCCATCTTTTCTACCCTTCGGCAAAGCCGCAGGGCGTAAGATCCTGAGTTGTCAAGGGTTCGCAGTAGATCACTACGCCTTGACTCTGAAGCCCTCCGACTTTTGCAACATTGGGGTACAGACAAAGACCAATAAGATGATTGGGCGGATGATCGGGCGGTTTTCTGCGACCGGCAAGTGAGTGCCTCTGGTTCAGCGCTGCTGTCCATGGCAAGTCAAAAACCGCCGGGTGCGAACTGTTTGAATTTTGTTGCGCGTGTCGTAAGTTAGGCGCCCATGAGTGGAAAGCGTTGTTGACGGTTCAAATCGGCACCCGGAAAGTCAAACAACAGGGCAGATCTGCGCCCCAGCGTCCAGAGCGCTATGGGATTGGCCGAAGCGGCGGGCGCCTTGATCTCCACTGAGATGCGGGCAATCAGGGAAGATCCCCGGCAATCTCGGCATAAAAGCCGTGAATGCGTTTGAGAAGATCCTTTTCGCTCTCCCCGGCCAAAATCTGCTCCGGGTCCCACCACCCCAATGCATTGAAGTGATCCGTATTTTTCAAAGTCCCCTTAAGATAACGATCCCTCCATTTGGCTGATTGCACGGATACGAGCCCGTCATTGTCGCCTTCTTCTTTTTCAATATGGTAGAAGGGTATTTTCAACGGACCAAAAACGCTCATGAAATGCTGTCTGCAAGCGTAAGTTTGAAATCGCAGGGTTGCTTCACAGCCATATTCGAAATCAATGACCGCCTGTTTGCGGTTGAATCGGGTGCACTCGGCGACGGTCAAATCCTTGAAAGCTTCAATGTCCAGTCCCAGCAAACGGGTAAAAGAGATCACCCCGCCCAGGTTTTGAATCCCCCAATCAGCAAAGGGAGACCCCCAATGAGGGGTGGCGATGGTGGTCAGGGATGCGATACGTTCATGAATTTTGCCGGCGTGGCGGTCGTTGAACAGCATTCGTCGCGTATCCAGGCCGCCCATGCTGTGGGCAATGATGTTGACTTTGGGTGCGTCGCTGTCGCGCAGAATTCGCTCAATGTCGGCCCGCAGGGCCTCGGCGCGCTGATTCACCCCTGCTGCCCAGGGCACCTTGGCGTGAAAAACGCGGTACCCCTTTTTAATGAGCATGGTGCGGATGCCCCTGAAATAGTGCAGCAGGTCCTTGGTCTCATTATCGCTGTTGTCCAGGCCGAGAGCATCGCTCCATAGTTGATCAAACCGGCAAACACCATGAGACAGAATAATGGGAAATGTCATTTTCAATACCTTTTGCCCGGGGACAAACACAATCCGCCGGGATTGATGGCGCGATCAAGAAATATTTGCACTGCATTTACAAGTCATGCAAGCAAATTTATAGTTGCTATAATAAGTTAAAATTAAAAAGGGCCAAGGCCCAATTTGGCCCGGTTCGGCAGTTTCGATGGGGCGAATTCCGCGAGCCGCCAATGACATGTGTTGCAAAATAGTTCAAAGACCAATTGGTTGCAATTAAAAAGTGGCTTTCATGGGGCCTGGGAAAAGAAGGGGGGGCAGAAAAAGGTCGCCCCGGTCATTGGGGCAAATGACCGGGGCTTGT
>JBFFHG010000589.1:0-3493 GCA_041557055.1 Desulfosarcinaceae bacterium | reverse complement strand
GTCCGGATTTTATGCTCAACCCCTGTTCCGTGGCCCTTTTCAACCATCTCTATTTTCATACCCATCCAACCCGGGTCAAAGATCAACCGACGCCCATCGACGGTTTTTTCTATCCCCTGGACCGCATCGCCCATTGGAACCGCATGTACGGTCCC
This sequence comes from Desulfosarcinaceae bacterium, assembly GCA_041557055.1. Lineage (GTDB taxonomy): Bacteria > Desulfobacterota > Desulfobacteria > Desulfobacterales > Desulfosarcinaceae > JARRKU01. Next base: position 3,338 of record JBFFHG010000589.1, on the reverse strand, counting down.
CGGGGATTCACCCAGTACCAGTTCGTCCTTCCCAAGGCGGCCAGTTTTGAGGGTCTGAAGATCATTCTGAACAAAATTGCCGCATCGGGGATCGGATCTTTTCTGGCGGTTCTCAAACTTTTCGGACCCGGCAACGACAATCACCTCTCATTTCCCATGGAGGGCTATACCCTGGCCCTGGATTTCAAGATTCAGCCGCGTCTCTTTGCGCTGCTGAACGAACTGGACCGCATGGTCCTGGACCATGGGGGGCGGCTTTATCTGACCAAGGATGTACGCATGGCCCGGGAAACCTTTCAAAGCGGATATCCATTGTGGAAAGAATTTAAGGAACTTCGGCGCCAATATGGATTGGATAAAAAATTCAACTCATTGCAGGCCGAAAGATTGAGGATATAGAAATGAATCTGCTTATTTTAGGCGCCAATTCAGATGTGGCCTTTGCAACCGCCAAACAATTTGCCGTAAACGCCAAAACAGACCTGATTCTGGCCTCCCGGAATCTGGCGCTTCTCGAAAAGAAAGCCAAAGACCTTGAAATCCGCGGCGGTATCAAGGCCCGGGCCGTAACCTTTGATGCCATTGACACGGAGACCCACCAAGATTTCTACGATCGTCTGGACCCCAAGCCCGACGGGGTGATCACAGCCTTCGGCCACCTGGGGGATCAAACCCGGGCCCAAACCGATTTCAAGGAGGCCCGCAAAATCATTGAAACCAACCTTATGGGCGCAATCTCCATCCTGGAAATTGTGGCCGCCGATTTTCAACGCCGGGGTCACGGCTTCATCATCGGCATCAGCTCGGTGGCCGGGGAGCGCGGACGTCAGAGCAACTATTTCTACGGCGCGGCCAAAGGGGCGCTCAGCATCTATTTGAGCGGTCTTCGCAATCGCCTGAGCAGGCACGGGGTCCAGGTAATCACTGTACTGCCCGGCTTTATCCGGACCAAGATGACCCAGGCCCTGGACCTTCCCGGACCGCTGACCGCATCCCCTGAGCAGGTGGCCGAAGAGATCTTCGGGGCCTATAAAAAATCCAGAAATATCATTTATACCCGCTGGTTCTGGCGCTGGATCATGGCCATTATCAAGGCGATCCCCGAATCCCTGTTTAAGCGCTTATCGTTATAATCTCGGGCCGACCCGCAACCATGAGATTCAATACCATCATAAACCGCTACATCGTGCTTGAACTGCTGCCGCCCTTCGGGGTCAACCTGTTCTTCTTCACCTTCATTTTTCTGATCACCAAAATCCTGGAGATCACCAATCTGGTGGTCAATTACCAGGTCAGCCTGCTCTCCTTTCTCATGCTGCTGCTCTACTCCATGCCCTTTTTCCTGGCCTTTATCACTCCCATGTCGGTAATGATGGCGGTGCTGCTGACATTTTTGCGCATGTCCGGGGACAATGAAATCGTGGCGCTCAAGGCCTGCGGCATGAATCCCAACCGTTTTTTGATACCGGTTATGTTTTTTTGTCTGATGGGCTGGTTGCTCACCAGCATGATCACCATGGTGGGCCTGCCGTGGGGCAACCGCTCCTACTACGGACTCTCCGTTGAACTGGCCAAGGCCCATGTGGACGCGGTCATTAAAGAACGAACCTTCATCGACAGCTTCGATGGCCTCACCCTCTATGTCAACAAAGTTAATCTGCGCCAGCGCACCTTGACCGATATTTTTATTGAAGATCAGCGCAACAAGGGAATCAACAATATTATCGTCGCCCCCCAGGGCCGCATTTTCTCCTCCCCGCAGGAACAGGTCATTCGCCTCAGGCTGTTGAACGGCACCATCAACCAGGTGGATCTGGCCAAGCAATCGGCCCACGCCATCGCCTTTGAAACCTACGAGATGAATCTCGATCTCAAGGAGATGCTGGCCAAAGGGGTGGGCAAACGCAAACCGGTCGAAGAGATGGGGGTGGCGGAACTGAGCAACCATATTCAATCCGCGGAAAAAGGCAGCAAAACCTATTACAAGGCGCTGATGAAATTTCACGAAAAATTCGCACTGCCTTTTGCCTGTTTTGCCCTGGGACTGGTGGCCATCCCCCTGGGGATGCAGGCCAAGCGGGGCAAACGCGCCATGGGGACCGTGCTGGGCATCATTCTGTTTCTGACCTATTACATATTGCTGTCCGTGGGCTGGTCATTTGGCGAATCAGGCACCCTGCCGCCCCTGGTGGGAATGTGGGTGCCCAACATCGTCATGGGCGGCATCGGCCTCTGGCTTTATATGCGTATGATAAAAAATTAGTTTACGGCAACAACACCTGAACCCTGAGCTATATTTTATGAGCCTGATCAATCGCTATATCATCATCGAAACCATCAAGTACTTCTTCCTGGCCCTGGTATCGGTTCTGTGCATCTTCATCGCCATCGATTACCTGGGCACCATGGACGAATTTATCGATGCGCAGATCTCATTGCTGCGCGCCCTGGAATATGTCTTGCTCAAGATTCCGTTCATAACGGCCCAGGCCATGCCGGTGGTCCTGCTCATGGCCATACTGATCGTTTTCGGCATAATGAGCAAAAACAACGAACTGATTGTTCTCAACTCTAGCGGAATCAGCATCTACGCGCTGTTGCGGCCGGTGCTGATGGTCGCCGCGGCCGCGGCTCTTTTTCTCTTTTACCTGACCGAACAGGTCGTACCCCTGACCATGCAGCAGGCCAACACCATCAAGCAGCAGGAGATCAGCAAAACATCCAACATCACCGTCAAGGAAGAAAACATCTGGATCAAGGGCCGACGCCAGATTACGCATATCAAGTACTTTGATCCCGCCAGCCAGGCCATCTTCGGCTTTACGCGCTGTTATTTCGATCCCCGATTCCGCCTGCTGCAGCGCATCGACGCGCAAAAAGGAGAGTTTGAAAAAGGTCAATGGAATCTGCATGGATGCATGTATCAAAATCTGAACACCAGCGATAATACCTATAAAATCACCCTGCATGAAACCCTGCGGGAAGATCTGCAATTGCAGCCCACGGATTTTCATCAAATCGTGCGAAAATCCGAAGAGATGAACTTTCGGCAGCTCCTGGCATATGTTCGCAAGGTGGAAGCCGAAGGCTACACCGCCACGGCCTACCGTGTGGACCTGTATGCCAAGTGCGCCTATCCTTTTGTGTGCGTCATCATGGCCCTGGTGGGTATCGGTCTTACAGCGCGCAAACGGCTCAACAAGGGACTGCCCGTCAGCATTACTTACGGCATCGGCATTGGATTTCTCTACTGGGTGTTTCAAAGCTTCTGCGTCTCACTGGGCTACGGCAGCATTTTACCCCCGGTGGCGGCTGCCTGGACAGCCAATTTTGTATTT
>JBFFHG010000588.1:0-3508 GCA_041557055.1 Desulfosarcinaceae bacterium | reverse complement strand
AGGTGTTGGGAATAAAATCTTTGATCAGCGGTTTGCCCTCGAATCGATGCACCAGGTAGAGGGTGTCGGCGGTTTTGCTTTTTTCATGATCGAGGACCACATGGGGCGGATGATAAAGGGAGCTGAACAGCATTTCGCGATAGGCCTCGGCTTTGCGGCTTTTGACATAATACTCCCAGACCATGCGGGACTCATTGAGGCGTTTGCCGGCCACAAACAGTTTGTTGCGGGTGATGAAATCCTGATTGACGAACTGGTTGATAAAGCTGAAATCACTGTAATTCTGGCGGACATCGAAGATGAAGGCCCGGCCGCCGCCTGTTTTGGTATCGTAGTGCTTGCGGGCATGGGCATCTTTCAGATTTTGGAAGTTCCAGGAGAGCTGACCTTTATCAACCATCTCTTCAATAAAATAGAAGAGGCGCATACCGAGGGCATAGGGATTGAGCCCCACCCGCGGCATGGCGGTGACGCCGGCGTTGACCCGGGCAAAGTCCACCTCATGGCCGTTGATGCGATCATCCTTCAAAAACAAGGTTTCATGCCAGTAACTGGCCCATCCCTCGTTCATGATTTTTGTGCGGATCTGGGGTTGGAAAAAAATGGATGTTTTTCGCACCACCTGCATGATGGTGAGCATCCATTTGTTCTCTTCTTTGTTCAGAAAAGGCGAATTCTCCATCAGGTACTGAAGCAGGTCCGCGGGCGGCGTGCGTTTTTGCTGTTTGTGTTTTTCATACATGGCCCTGAATTCCGGGTGGCGGCGTTCCACTTCGGCAAAAAAAATATCTTCGCACAGTTCATTTTCTTCGTGTTTGCACTGGTTGAAACGTTCGATCTCTTTGATGTACTCGCTTATTTTCGATTTTTTGATACTCTGCAGAAAAACATCAAAATAGTAATCCACACGCAGCGGCAGTTGGTTGGCGGGGTTGGGGAAGAGCCGTTCCAGTTCTGCGAAAAAGCCCACCAGGTTGTCGATGCCGCGGGAGAATTCGATAACGTAATCCACCCAACGCCCGTGCTCTGAGCGCAGTTTGGCAATGACCCGCTTGTCGGACAGGGCTTCTCCGGTGAAATCGAAATCCCAGGTGTGGCGAAAATAGAGGTTGTTCTGGAAAAAGTCGATGTGCGCCAGCACATGGTAAAAGATCATCACATTGAGCCAGTCCGGGTTGTTGTCGTTGTAAAAAGAGATCGCCGGCCGGGTGTTTATGACCGTTTCGTAAGGGTTGCCGGGATAGAGCTCGTAGCGCCCCTTGCCTTTGAGCACCTCAAGATCGTGAACCCAGTAATCGTAAAGGGTGGGAATCATGACCTTGGGCGAGAGCTCCAGCAAGTCGCGGTTGGTGACGATATATTCCAGGGACTCGTCTTCGAAGCTCAGTCCTGCGGCCCGGGCGCGCTCTTTGCAGCCTTCCATGATGTTTTTTGTGTGTTGATTAATGAGTTCCATGTTCGCCGCTTTCTAAGGTCTTGAGAACCTTACTCGGAGATGAGTTTTCTGATCCCTTCGATGAGTCGCTCCTCATCGGCATCATCATCCACAAGATCCATGCGCAGTAATTCCGGCGCCTGGTCCAGCAATCCCGATTTTTTGACATATTTGTCCACTTCGGTGGATGCTCCGGCACTGTGCCGGGCGATGGTGATGCCCACCCGGTTGGCGTAGTTTAGCATGGTTTTGAGCTGGGGAATGGCTTCACGTCCCTCGGTGTCCCAGTCATCACCGTCCGTTCCGTGAAAAATATAAATATTATAGTCCTGGGCCAGGTTCTCGTTGCGGACGATTTCATTGACCAGTTTATAAGCCGACGAGACCTGGGTGCCGCCGGCGACTTTGGAGTTGTAGTAGGTGTAAAAGTCGGGCACCTCTTTGGCCGTGGTGTCATGCAGAATGAATCGGGATTCCACCTGATTGGCATACTGGTAGAGCAGCCAGCTGTAAATCATCACATGCTGTGAGACAATCAGTTCGGTGGTCTTGCCGGCCATGGAACCGGAGTAGTCACGCACGAAGAATACCATGGCCTGGGATTCGAAATCCTTTTCCCGGCTCAGAATGCGGTAGATCATGTCCTTGGGCGATATCAGAAACGCGGAGGTGTCGATATCATCCACATCGGACAGGTTGCCCAGGTGAATGTTGGTCTCGATGATCTGCCGCAGGGTCGCTTTTTTATCCAGGATCTGACCGAATCCGCGGTGACGGTCGGTCAGATCGTAGGTGTAGCGGGTCAGGGAGCGTTTTTTGCCCTTATCTTTGAGGTTGGGCAACGAAAATTGTTCGGTGAGGATTTTGCCCAGATCATAAGCCGAGGATTCAATTTCATGCTGCTCGTCCCCTCCCTGTCCGGGGCCGGCGCCGCCTTGCGGAACCTCTCGAACCGGCTGTTCGCCGATCACTTCACCTTCCTGTCCGTCTCCCGATCCGCCGTCGCCCGGCTCCTCATCCGGGGGGGAGAGGGAGGGGTCGTGGAGCAACTTGTCTTCCACGGTGCTGGGCACCACGACGACTTTGTCCTTGCCGCCGCGGCCCGGCTTGACCATGCGGCCGACGCGGATCTTGCGCGGGAACCCGTCCTCCTGGCGCTGTTTGTCTCTTGCAAGCAACTCGTCGATGGAGCGGATATGGCTGGTGTAACTGCCGCGGGGCGCGCTCATGGCCTGGAATACCATCAGGTCATGGTAATCATAAAGGCTTGGAAATGGCGGCGGTCTGAGGGCGATCCGGTCGGCCGGATCGGATGCCTGAGGGCCATGGATTTCCGCCACAATAACGGTTTCCTGTTCCGGGGTCAGTTTCCGGGCTTTCAGTTTTTCGTATATTTCCCACAGTTGGTTTTTCATATGAACTCCTGCAGGTCGTTGGCTGCTGGCTGATAGGTTGAGGACATGAAACATAAGCCCCGGGTCAATTTTAATTTTCGTCTTCCTGGGTACAGAAGTACTCAATGGTCTTCTGGGCGCAGGTGCGGCAGTAGCCCAGTTTGTTCAGCATGGTGTCCACCATGCGGTCATACAACTTTTGGTTCTCTTCGTTGGTGCGGTTGGCCAGAGCCCCGATGAGACTGCCGGCGCCGGCGATATCCGATTTGAGCCGCACATCGGTGACCGCTTTGACCAGCTCCAGGTTGTCCATGAAGTCATAGTTGGGATCCACGGAGATTTTCTGACCGTAAATTTTTCGAATGGAGGTGCGGAAGGTTTCTCTTTGCTCCTCGGTTTTGAGTCCCAGCCGCTCTTCCACGCTCTTGACATAGCGCTCGTCGATTTTCAAAGCCCGCAGCTCGCCGGTCTGGGGATCTTTATATTTCCACATCTTGTCCGGACCCAGATTCTCGGCGTCCACACCGATGATCATGTTGACGTAGTTCATGACATCTTTGCGAATAGCCAATGGTTCGTCCATGTAGGCGTTGAACATTTCGGTCATGATGCGTTCGCGATAAAGACCTTTGGCGGTTTTAAGATCATCCAGGTATTTGGTGCGGTCGTTGGCTTCCGT
>JBFFHG010000587.1:0-3508 GCA_041557055.1 Desulfosarcinaceae bacterium | reverse complement strand
GGGCAATTTGCGGAGCTGATCCATGGTCAGTCCCGGTCTGAAATGCTCATCCTTGTCAAACAGGAGGGGGGCGGCTTTTTTTCGCGGAACGGCGACCGGTACGATCTCTTCGGCAAATGAGCCGTCGTTGGTCGCGCGTTCGGCATTGTTCTGGCTGCGCAGCGCCACCGCATCCATCTCTTCTCGCCCGATGCCCAGTTTCTGGGCCATGAATTCGGCGGTGTGGCCCATGATATAGGGTTTTCCGACGAACAGGCCGGCGGGTGCCTCGGTGGTGTCCAGGGGGGCGTCTTCAGACAGCGGGAGTATGAAAGAGCCGCAGTGAAGTGCATGGATCATGGCATCGACCAAACCCTGATCCTGGAGCCGGGCGCCCCAGCGGGCGCTCGGGACGGTATAGGGCACACCGGACATGTGTTCCACGCCGCCGGCCAGGATCACTTCGGCCATGCCGGCCTGGATCATGGCCATGCCGGAAATCACGGCTTCCATACCGGATATGCATACCCGGTTGATGGTGACCGCCGGAACCGTATCCGGGATTCCGGCCAGGAGCGCCCCCACCCGGGCCACATTCAGGTTGTCATGATGCTCCAGACAGCATCCGTAGCGCACGTCATCAATGTTGGCCGGGTCGATGCCCGCCCGTTTGACCGCCTCTTTCATGGTGGTGCCGGCCAGAACCGGCCCGTTGAGGCTTTTGAGCGTGCCGCCGAAGGCGCCGATGGCGGTTCGACAGGCGCTTGCAATCACTACGTCTTTCATGCCGTGCTCCTTGGGTCGGGAGTTTTGACGATTATAACACAATCGGCGGAAGTGATTTCAAACCTCCCCGCAAGCCCAATTTCGGAATCGGGGTATGGATCGTTTCCGGGGCATGCCAGAGGCTGAAATCCGGCATATGGGCAAATGGCGTGTTTTTCAGAACCATTTGCCCGCCTGGTTGTGACCTGATGGGAGGTGTTGCAAAACCTATAAATAAAATGCACAAATCGCGCCAAATAATCAGAGGTGATTTTGGGCGTTCGGCCGGATCTGATACCGGCGCCGGGTCGGGATTTAATTTTAAAAAATAATTAATATATTCAGGTTGTTAGGTCGATCACTCCATATTTGTTCCAACCTGATGGCTGGTTATGCAATCATGTTTGGGGTTGTGATTAAATTGAGTTCAATAAGTATATATATAATCTTTACCATGGAAAAGAAAAAACTGGACTATTTTACAGAAAATGAATAAACTGGAAAATAGTCCGGTTTTATAAGGATCAAGCATGACCATCAGTGAAAGTGAATTTTTCCGCGAGGCCACACTGAGAATTTGCGGCAGCCTGGAGATCGAAAGCGCCATGCAAAGGTGCCTTCAATATCTCTCGCGTTTTCTTCCCGCTACCCATTTGTGCTTTCATATCTATGATCGTGAGTTGGGTATTGTGGAGACCATTGCCATGGCCACAGCCGAAAGCAGCCGGGCCATGGCTTTACGGACGCCGTTGTCCGCCAGGGGGCGCCAGCAGGTGGAGGCGCAGCGCTCCATGCGAATCAAACTGGTGGAACGGTTGGGCAACGATGCCGTGGCCGGTCCGGTGGTTCGCCAACTGGGGGCTGAAGATCTTTCCGGATTGCTGTTGGACCTGGCTCTGGAAGGAGAGTTCGTGGGGACGGTTTCCGTGTTCAGCGAGCCCCACATCAAATTCAACCAGCACCATGTCAAGCGACTCTCTCTGCTCAATGAGCCCTTTGCCATCGCCCTTGCCAACAGTCTGCGCTACCGGGAGCTTCAGACGCTTCGCGATACCCTGGCGGATGACAATCGCTATCTTCAGGATGAGTTGCGCACCATCTCCGGCGGAGAGGTCATCGGGGCCGAATTCGGCTTGAAAAGGGTGATGGAGATGGTGCGGCAGGTGGCCCCCCTGAAGAGTCCCGTTCTTCTTCTGGGCGAGACCGGTGTGGGCAAAGAGGTTGTGGCCAACGCCATCCACAACCTGTGTCTGCGCTCCAACGGGCCCTTCATCCGGGTCAACTGCGGCGCCATTCCGCAAACCCTGATGGACAGCGAGTTGTTCGGTCATGAAAAGGGTGCGTTCACAGGGGCGCTCTCCCAGAAACGGGGGCGGTTCGAGCGGGCCAACGGCGGCACCATTTTTCTTGACGAGATCGGGGAACTGCCCATGGCGGCGCAAGTCCGATTGCTGCGGGTGCTTCAGGAAAAGGAGATCGAGCGGGTCGGCGGCGCCGAAACCCTTCAGGTCGATATCCGGGTGATTGCCGCCACCCATCGTGACCTGGAAAATATGTTGGCTGCGGGCGGATTCCGTGAAGATCTCTATTTCCGGCTGCGGGTTTTCCCCATCGCCATTCCCCCATTGCGCCAGCGCCCCGAAGATATTCCCGTTCTGGCTCAGCATTTCATTCAGAAGAAAGCCCGGGAGATGAAGTTGTTGAAAATTCCAACGCTGGCGCCGGGCGCGCTAGACCGTTTGATGTCCTATGGTTGGCCCGGCAATGCGCGGGAACTGGAAAACGCAGTGGAACGTGAGCTTATTATCAGCAGGGGCAGTCCCCTTGTTTTTTCCGACCTTGCTGTCAAGATGACTGCTTTTGCCGCCGTCCAAACCGGGGCGACCGGGCAAAGATCCGCAGAGCCGCTTGAATTGGATATGGTTATGGCCCGCCACATCGAAAGCGTGTTGAAGATGTGCGATGGTCGTGTCGAAGGCGAAAAAGGCGCCGCCCGTTTGCTGAACATTCATCCGTCAACTTTACGAAAACGGATGAAAAAACTGGGGGTCTCTTTCGGGCGCGGGTTGCTCTAATCCGTTTGCGCGGGCCCCCGCCGTTTCAGCGCTTCAGCGGCCAGTTCCCTGATCCCGGTGTAGTCGGCATGGATAAAGTCGTGGCCCATATCATAGAGCGGGTCGTCTTCCAGATAAAAAATAACATCTTTAAATACGTCTTCGATGTGCGCCAGGTCCTTGAGGTCGGTTGCCGCAAGCTGATCGGCAAAGGCCTGCAGGTAGCGCTTCACAGCGTCCATGGCCTCTTCAAAGAGATCGATGTCCGGGTCGTTGGCTCGCGGCGGGTTCATGATTTCGGTTTTCAGAATGCTGAATGCAGCGGGCTCCCCCATGGCCGCTAAATCCAATGCGGCCCTGTGTCTCACATCTTTGCGGTCGGCTTCAAGATCGGCCAGCAGTTGATCTTTGGGTTGTTTTTGCATGTCAATTCATTTCCTGTTCAGCATGGGTTGATAACTTCTTTTCACCACCGCCATTCAACTCCCGGCGGGCGGCGTTCCCATTGAATACGGGGGCGTCAAAACCGGCCAAGGCATCCGCAGCTTGCGTGGTCACATCTGCATCGTCATGATCCAGTCCCCCCATGAGTCTGTCCGGAGCTTGCGGTTAAGGTGTTGCAAGGGGTTTTGGATTGCCCCGGGGGCCTGCGGCCGTTGGCGGGTTGCTCGCGGATGAACTGTTGTTTCAGGATGCCCCAGTAATTCCGG
>JBFFHG010000586.1:0-3509 GCA_041557055.1 Desulfosarcinaceae bacterium | reverse complement strand
GCGGCATGGTCAAGATCACAGGCGCCCGGGTGATCATCAACCCGTAACAGACCGTTGTTTTACGGCCGTTTTGACAGGACCCCATACAGCCCCATGGACCGATACAGCAACTATTTTTTACAGCACCTGATCTGGCTGCAGGACGATTTTTGCAAATATTACGTTCAGGACCCGTCATGGTGCAGCCACGATGTTTTTGACGCGCCGTGCGTGATCTTTGACGAGTATCACGACGCCGAGCAGTGGCTGCAGGAGTGTTTTGAATACGAATCGTATTACACCATGCAGCAGTTGCGCGGCTATTTGTGCGAAGAGGCCATGAGGCGCCATCTGGTGGGTGGTCGAATCCGAATTCAGCACGTCGGCGGTTTCATCCGCGGTGGCTGGTAATTGATATCTTTGAAATCGGTCAATCATTTTTTGTCGCATTGCCCCTTTTGGTGCTCTGCTCAGCATGAATTTCAATATGCCGATTGGACATGCTCCCTTCAATATCAAATATTATTGCGATATGCTTTGAAAGCAATATGCGTGCCCGATGTGTTTGATTTTAAGGGAAAATTATAAATTAAAGGGTTGAGCCTGTTCAAGGCTCATGGCGGTATGATCTGAAGGGTCGGATTTACGACGAAACCGGCCGGTTATTGGACTTGTTTTTGACAATTTTTGATGTTTTTTTCATAATTGAAAATCCCTGCGGTATAAAACCGGATAGAAAGCGATTGCACCCGCAACAGGGGTGACTTATAGAGGTGTCGGGTGGGATGCGTCTTAAGCCAAATGGCGACGCGCCCCAAAAAGCCCAAGGCAACCCGGAGCGAACTGCGTAATCAGGCGAAGCCGTCTGGGCGAAACATGAACTTAAAAGACCATGCCACGCGTAACAATGATCGGAGCGGATTGATGAACATTAAAATGGAACTGGTCTTCAAGGATCGTGTGGGGGTCGTGGCGGATATTTCCGCTGTGATCGCCGAATTGGGGGCCAATATCGTTTCCATGGAGGTGGAAAAAAGAGACGATCGCGCCCATGTTTTTTTGGAGGCCTTTCAGGGGAGCGGGCGCGGGAATGTTGACCGCTTGCCGGCCAAGCTTGCCGATATTCCCGGTTTGATCCAGCACCGGTTCATTGAGATTCTACCCCAAAAAGAGCGCGAAAACCGGTTCCGGGTGGTTCTGGACAATATCAGCGACGGGGTCATTTCCATCGGCAAGGAGGGTCGAATTACCACCATCAACAAGGTTGCCCGGCAGTTACTGGACTGTGAAGAGAGAGATGTGGTGGGCAAAGGTGTAACGGAAATCGATCTTCCCGATCGCATGATCCTGACGTGCCTGGAAGGTAAAGTCTACAGCGGCGTCAAAAAGACCATCATCAAAGCGGATGACCGCTATCAATATTTTTCCACCGGCCGTCCCATTGTGGATGGTGACGGCTGCATCATCGGTGCGGTGGAGATCGCCAAGGATATGCAGGAGATTCAGCGGCTGGCCAAATCCATGACCGAGCCGTCGCCGGTGGGTTTCAGCGATATCATCGGCCGACACCCGGCCATAACCGCAGCCATCTCCTTTGCCCAAAGGATTGCCGGTTCGGACGCCATTATTTCCATCCGGGGCGCCAGCGGCACGGGCAAGGAATTGTTTGCCCGCGCCATCCATATGGCCAGCGGCCGCTCCGGACCTTTTACCCCTCTGAATTGTGCCGCCCTTCCGGAGCAGCTTCTGGAAAGCGAACTTTTCGGCTATGTGGGCGGTGCTTTTACCGGCGGGCGGCGGCAAGGTATGCCCGGCCTTTTCGAGTCTTCCGCCGGAGGCACGGTTTTTCTGGATGAGATCGGTGAAATGCCGCTGGCCTGCCAGGCCAAGATTTTGCGGGCGATTCAGGATAAGTGCGTCCGCCGTATCGGGGGGGCCAGGGAGATCCCCGTCAATACACGGATCATCACCGCCACCCATCGCCCTTTGGAACAGCTTGTGGAGAGCCAGCAGTTTCGACAGGATCTTTACTATCGCATCAATGTGCTGCCCATCCACATTCCGCCCCTTGGTCAAAGAATCGAAGATATTCCCCTGCTGGCCGATCATTTTCTTTTTCAACTGGCTTCAAGGCTTGACAAACTTGTGCAGACCCTGGCCCCGGATGCCCTGGAAAAGCTATGCGGACACAATTGGCCCGGTAATGTGCGCGAGTTGAAAAACGTTATCGAACGGGCCGCCATTCTCTGTGAAGGCGATGTCATCGAGGCGGCGGCCATTTTTTTCAGCCATGAACTGGGATGTGTGGGGCAAACAGCGAATATCATGGCGGCTGCCGGTTCCGGTGACCGGCCGATTTATCTTAAGGCCGCAATGGCGGAATATGAGCGGGAGCTGATTGCCCTGGTGATGCAAAAATGCCGGAGCAAGCGTGAAGCAGCCCGTATTTTGGGGATATCTCATACCGCCCTGATGAATAAGCTCAAAAAACATTTGCTTTGAACTGGGAGGGGTGGCAATAAAACAGACCGTTGGAAACTTTTCGTTCCAAATCATAATATGATGTAATTACGGTATGATAAATTTGTTTTCGATAAATAATGGCAATATTTATTGCCGCATGAACAGGCCGCTCCGTTGAATCCGATCCCCAAAAACAACTTCCACCGTTAATCCGTATTCCCGTTATTTGTCTATAACATATTAAAATAATTTAAATATTTTTTATAGAGGGGTGCCGGTCAAAGGGAAAGGGAATCCTTGTTTTTAAGTTGGTAAGCCTTTTGCAGGATGATTGTATATTTCCAATGACAGTGTTCACCTATAATTGAATTGGCCCCATAAAGGAGGAGATCATGATTGTTGGCATTCTGAAAGAGATCAAGGCGGAAGAGAATCGCGTCTGTATGACCCCGGCCGGTGCGGAGGTTATGATTCAACACGGGCATACCGTGCTGGTGGAAAATTCAGCCGGTGTGGGCAGTGGTTTTGATGATGCGGCCTATGTCAAGGCCGGCGCTGAAATTGTTGCAACCGCCAAGGAGATTTTTGACCGTGCTGAAATGGTCATGCATGTCAAGGAGCCCTTAGCGCCGGAATACGATTTGATTCGTCCGGGTCAGATTGTTTTTACCTACCTCCATCTGGCGGCTGCCCAGGAGCTGACCCGGGAGCTGATTAAAAGTGACGCGGTCTGCATTGCCTATGAGACCATTCAAAAGCCGGACGGCTCACTGCCTCTTTTGACCCCCATGAGTGAGGTGGCCGGCCGCATGGCTATTCAGCAGGGTGCCAAATATCTGGAAATGGCCCAGGGCGGTCACGGTGTACTGCTGGGCGGTGTACCGGGGGTCGATCCGGGTTCGGTGGTGGTGATCGGCGGCGGCATCGTGGGGGTCAATGCCGCCAAAATGGCTTGCGGTTTGGGCGCCAAAGTCTATATTCTGGATATGAACCTGGATCGTTTGCGCTATCTCAGCGATATCATGCCGGCCAACTGCTTTATGCTACACTCCAGCCCGGCCACCATC
>JBFFHG010000585.1:0-3513 GCA_041557055.1 Desulfosarcinaceae bacterium | reverse complement strand
TCCGTCCGATATTTTGGAATACTTCCTGACAAAGGAAGATATAGAGAACAAAAATATGATGGCCATGCTTGAACTCAACTACATGGACAAACACGATTCGCTCAACAACACAGCCGAGGCCCTGACGCGGGCCGGCATCGGCGTTGTTTGCGCAACCAATCTCCATTAGCGCCGGAAGGCCTTGTTACCCATTTTATGGCACTTATGTCAGGGGAGCGGTAATTCCATACCAAGGGGCCGCGCAAAAATAACTTAACATGTTACGCATCCCGACTTAAGGTCATCTTGGCACGATCTTCGACTGCGTCCGATTTTGGCTTTGGACTCAAAACAGCTTGCTATTGCTGCGGATTCGCAATCTCAGATCGAACCAATCCATCCCAAATCCTGGCGCCTGAAACATCAGTGCACTTTTGCGCGGCCCCTTATTCTGTTTGGAGGAGTTCATGATACCTAAAAAAATGGAGCGTTATCTCCGTGAGCATCTGCCATCGCCGGTTCTTGAAACCCGGGTTCTGCGGGAAGACGGCATGTGCTTTCTGGAATTTGGACACAATGATGAACAGCTTTTAGGGCAACTGGGCATCACCGCAGATAAACTGGGCCCCAACCTGGTGGCTTGTGTCTGGAACGAAGCAACCGATTTGCAGATCGGCGGCTATCTTGTGGTGGACAACCTCTCCATGGGCAGTCCGTCCATGGGCGGTATCCGCATGTTGCCCGACATAACGCCAGTTGATATTCATAACCTGGCCCGTGGCATGACCCTCAAAAACGGTGCGGCCAACCTGCCTTACGGCGGTGGAAAATCCGGTATCGTTGCACCAAACTGTCCGACCAAAGAACAGCGGCACGAGTTAATCCGCGGTTTTGCGCGCTTAATTCGCCGTTACCACGACATCTATGTGCCCGGTCCGGATGTGGGCATCAATGACAGCGACATGAAAACCGTTGCCATTGAGAACGGCCTGGATAGCGCGGTTTCCAAGCCGGCCGATATGGGCGGCAACCGGATTGATGAACTCGGCGGTGCGGCTGGCGGTGTGGTGATCGCCCTGCAGACCCTGCTCAAAATCATGCCGCGACTGCGCGTTTTGCCCCAGTTTGCCAACCTTAACATTCCCGAAGGTTCGGATCTAAAAGTTTTGATTCAGGGCTTCGGCGCTGTGGGAGCGCATGCCGCCAGAATTATGAAAGAGCGGCTGCCCGAGATCAAAGTGATCGGGGTCAGCGATATCCAAGGCTACCTGTATGACGAAAACGGCCTGCCCGTGGAAACGCTTTTCAAGATGTGGTTCGACAAAGGTCTTGTCACCAAAGCTTTTTACCACGAGCAGATAGAGCTCAGAGATGCCGACGGCACGACTAAATTCTCAACCCAGGCCAACGACTTACTGCGCGAATCAGCCTTTTGCATGGTGCCGGCTGCCGCAGTTTTCAACTACCTCGGCGTGCTGCCTGATGAGAAAGCCTCTATGAATGTGGAACAAATGGGCAAATGGTCCGTGATTGTCGAAGGCGCCAACACCTACTCTCCTGATCCTAATAAAAGAGCCGCTCGTATGCGCATGGAGCAAATTGTCTATCGCCAAAAGGGCGTCATGATTGCAAACGACTACCTGGTCAATTCCGGCGGCGTCATCTTCGCGGCACAGGAACATATGGTCAAAACGCCTGATCATCTGCAAATCCCGCAGGAAATGCTCGGTAACGCTGAAAAAGTGGAGAAATGGCTGGAGGATCATAAAAAGGAGTTCACCGAATTATCCAGGGAGCGCCTCAAGTCGGGCCAGGAATACCGTGAGAAGGTGATCCGCCGCAACATGATCGAACTGGTGAAACTGCTTGCGGAAGATATCGATCTGCTGCCCGCCGCCGCCGCCGAGCAGGTAAGCTTGCGTCGTCTTTCGGCGGCAGAGCATGAACGCCGTGCCAAAGATATCATGGCCCCCATTCAAACCATTGGCGCTGCTGCAAGCATCCAGCAGGCTGCCGCAATGATCATTACCCAGGATAGCAATATGATTGCCGTGGTGGATGCCGACCGCAAATTGATGGGTGTGGCGACAGCCTGGGATATTGCCAAAGCCCTGGCCAAAGATTTAGCCGCCGGCGCCGATATGAACGACATCATGACCAGGGAAGTTGTCAGCGCCTCACCGGAAGACACCCTTGTGAATGTACTCAGCCGGATGGAGCAAAACCAGATATCTGCCATGCCGCTGATGGACAAACAGGGGCTCGTGGTGGGAATGGTCAATTCAGACCTGCTGGCCCATCGCTACCTGCGCCATGCGTTCCAGTCCCATCGATTGAACTTTTGAAATCAGCGCGACATGTTTTCAGATGGCTGCCGTTCCAAAGCGATAACCACCTGTAACTCTAAAAAAACGCATTTTGCGGTAGCGATTTGTTTTGTTTTGTTTTGTAGCATATAAAAAGTCTCCAACCAAATAAAACAACTACAAAAACAAACAGCAAACCGCAAAATGCGCTAAAAATGGCAAAAACAAATGCCCCTGATGGCCCACATTCTTGATCATCCCCAAGCCCGGGAGTTGGAAGTGATCAACGCCATCATCCATGCATTTCTTACCATCTGCCGGCATATTCTGCATAATCTGAACAAGGGCAGATACGAGTCCCAAAGCACCGGTGCCATAGGAATGAGTGCCGACCAGGTGCCGTGCTGTGATACCATCGATCTCAAAAAAAGTCTTTTGCATGTTTATCGTAATATCGCCTCTGAATATTATAGGATAGGTGTTATAACAGTAAACAATTCAAGCACTATCAAAACAAAAAAACCATTCACCAACAAAACTCCAAGCACAAGGCAGTTGGGGCAGGAATCTTGCCCTTGGTTATTGCGATAGAAGAAATGATGTCTCCGAAACAAATTGTCATCGTTTTTTTATCAACTGATTTGATAAAGATAGGAAACGGGCTAATCCCAAAGTAAAGTTTGAAGACATTGATACGCCCGTGCATGGTTGTGGTTCTTTGACCGTATAAAAACGAATAATGAAAAGGAGATGTATTATGCAAAAAAATAGTAGTTTTCTTGCGTTGACGCCATTGATTGTCTTCTTAGTTTTGTTTCTATGTACTGGTTTGTATTTTCATGCCACAGGCGTAGATTTTGCTTTTTATCAACTGCCATCTCCGGTAGCAGCGATTGTCGGAATTGTTATCGCTTTTTTAATAAGTAAAGGTTCAATGGATGAAAAAATGGGCAATTTCATCGAAGGCGTTGGCGAAACCAACATTCTCACCATGTGCATGATTTATTTGATGGCAGGAGCTTTTTCATCAGTGGCTTCAGCAATGGGTGGCGTAGATTCTACAGTTAACTTTGGGTTATCAATAATACCTGCCAGCCTCCTATTACCTGGTGTTTTTCTGATTTCAGCATTTATTGCAACAGCCATGGGCACCTCCATGGGGACAATTGCCGCCGTAGCGCCAATTGCCATTGATTTGGCTGCAAAGACCGGACTGCCTTTAGCCGTA
>JBFFHG010000584.1:0-3527 GCA_041557055.1 Desulfosarcinaceae bacterium | reverse complement strand
GCCTGTAATTTTAAAGAGCCGCATGGTTGCCCCTGCATGACGTGGCACTCCTTTTGCCAGGAAATGTGCAAACCACGTTGACCCCATTTCCGACCCCGCACCTTTCGCACCAATGTTTTGTGGTGTTGCCGGAGAGTTATGCTCAATATCTGGAACTGGGCCCGGCAAGTTGCCTTGGCGGGCTAATCTTTATAAATGATGGTTCCGACATGCTTTCCTTCAAGCGCGTCCAGTATGTGTTCCGGATGGCGCAATGCATCGATTATCTGAAACTCTTTCAAACATTTGGTTCGTTGCAGCAAGGCCAGAATCGGCCGTTCGATGATTAAATCGTCCAGGTCCAGCTTCAGAAGCTCAGCAGCGGATACCCGTTTGAAAAAATCAAGGTTTTTTTGTTCTGCCGCTGGTACTTTCTTGGGATCTCTATCGTAGAGTCCCTTCTCATCCTTAAGGAATATAAGGGACCGGGCGCCGATATTTTCGGCCAAAAGAAAAGCGCCGCAATCGGTTCGGTGCGGCGGGATGGAACCTTGTTCAGCCGGGTGCTCGAAAAAACCATACGGTGGGATGCCATATGTGATCGGCATGTAGCCTTGTCGGCAAAACATGGTCAATTGCTCCAGGTTATCCCCATGGCCGATTTTAACCCCTCCGTATTTGGCCAACAAAACCGAAAGCATTTCCGCGTTCTGCCAGGAAACCTTGTCCCCTAACTTGGACAACACACCGGTCGGCATTCCCAAATCCACTCCGATATTGTAAACATGCCTTGCCCGGGTACCCCCACCGGTCATCAACAATATTTTGTGCTTGTCCTTGGCTTTGATCAAGGCTTCCAAAACAGGGAGTAACGCTTTTCCCCCGCGGTCCATAATGCTTTGCCCACCGATTTTGATGACGTTGATATCGGGGTGCATGCGGAAATATTCCGCTGATTCGGTCCGCTTAAGCAACTTTTTGCTGACCAGGGATTCCCCCATCAACGGAGAATCGATGTGAAGCCTTCCCTTGTCCGGTTCTTCCTTGATCAATTTGCCCATTTTCACCTCCTTCAGGTTTGAATCTGACGGTTGTTCAGCCGATGATTGCCACGGCAAAAACAAAAACCAAAGGAGAACACCGATGTAAAACCCTGATTCAGATGTTTTCGCCAATGATCGTGTTCATATACTGCTGTTTTGACCGTATTGTAATCAATAGATACGTTTCCATGATATCATGGCGGAAGATATTGTGTGTTTTTTTCATAATGTACTCAAATCTTGAATTTTCCCAGAATGTCCAGTAGCTGTTCCGCCATTTGCTTAAGGCCCTCGGCCTGGCTTTTGACCTGATCCGAGTTGTTGGAAACAGCGCCGGCCACATCGTTGACCTGGGCTATTTCCTTGTTCATGCTGGCGGACACGGCCGATGATTGCCCCACATTCTGATTGACCTCCGAAATCCCCTGGGACACCTGGGCTATGTTGCGGCTGATATCCATGGTGGTGACGGATTGCTCTTCTATGGCAGTGGCGATGGTCGTGATAATCTGATGAATATCTTCAATGACCGTGGAGATGCGGTTGATGTTTTTAACCGAATCGATAGTGGTCCCCTGGATGCCGTTGATTTTAACTTTGATTTCTTTGGTTGCTTCGGCGGTTTGGTTGGCCAGGGCTTTGATTTCGTTAGCCACCACCGCAAATCCCTTTCCGGCCTCGCCAGCTCTGGCCGCTTCAATGGTCGCATTGAGCGCCAACAGATTGGTTTGTTCCGAAATGTCATTGATGGTTTCGGTGACTTTGCTGATATCTACGGCAGCCTTGCCCAGTTCATCCATTTGTTGGGATGTTTCTTTGGCCTGCCGGACCGCGTTTTCGGAGATGTCGCGGGCTTTTTCCGAATTCTGGGTGATTTCCTGTATGGTGGCCGTCATTTCTTCCGAAGCCGTGGCCACCATGTTGATATTGGTGGATGATTCTTCCATGGCCGAAGCCACGATGTTCATGTTCTCGGCCATCTCTTCGGAGGCGCTGCTCACGCTGCGTGCAAGGACAGAAGCGTCCTGGGCGCCTTTGGCCAGGAGGGAAGAGATATCCAGAAGGTTGGAAGCGGACTGGTCCACCTGATGGGTGTTTCCCACACTCCGCGAAATGATATCGTGCAAATCCTGGATGAACTGGTTGAACCAATGAGCCAAGGTGCCGATTTCATTCTTGGTTTTGATCTCCAGGCGTTTGGTCAGATCTCCTTCCCCTTCAGCGATATCTTTGAGCCCATAGACGACCGTGTTGATCGGCCGTACAATGGAAATGGCAACTAAATATATAACTCCCCCAAAAATGATCAGCGCGACCACTGCGATCACAATAATGGAGTTCATGATCATGCGCGACTTTTCCATGACTTTGGTGGTGGGCACACTGATGCCGAAACTCCAGGGGGTGGTCACCTGGCCGATGGGAATGGGGGTGAGCACCTCATAGCTGTTCACTCCGGAGGCCTTATTGTCTTGGTACCAGCTTAATTTTTGTCCTTTTGAAATGGCCTCTGAAATCGATCTTTGAATATTCTGGCTTTGCAGTGTGACAAAGTTTTCGCCGACCCGTTTGGCATCGCCATGGGCGACCAAAATACCTGTATTTGAAACGATATACCCAAACCCGGTTTCATAGGGTTTGATCTTCTGAATCATTTCATCAAAAACACTCAAGGAGATGTCAATTCCGGTCGTACCCACGACCTTGCCCGCTGCTTTGATGGGGACCACCACACTGGTGATCAGGACCTGCTTTCCTCCGATGGGATAACTGTAAGGTTCCAAAATGGTTTCATTGCCGCTTTTTTTCGCCAGCAGATAATAATCACCAGCGCCTGGGGTCTCGTAATCCAACAAAGGTTCCAGTGCGGTGGCACCCGAGCCTCTGTTCCAATAAGGAATATAGCGACCGGTTTGGTCGTGGCCCGGCGTATCGACAAACTCGCTGTCCCTGCCGTCCAGGGCATTGGGTTCCCAACAGGTCCACACGCCAATAAAATCAGGATTTTTTTCCAAAATCTGCTTGAGGATGTTGTCCATCATCTGACGGTTGGGCGCCCCGGATTGTTTGATCCCCTCAAATGTCTCGGCCAGGGTCCGGGTGGCATCCATGGCTGTCTCAACCTGGGCCTTTACCCGGGCACCGAATTTAAAGGCCATTTCTTCGCTGAGTTGCTCGGCGGATTCTTTGGCCATATTTCCCGATTTCACTGTTACAAAGGCGATTGTTATGCCAAAAGCGAGCAACACGACTGATCCGATCCATAAGATCATTTTGGTTTTTATAGACATACGCAGGACTCCAATAATTTGAAACTATTTTGAAATTTAAAGACGCCGGTCTCAACTCCCTATTGATTTGCCGTCTGATTCGCGAAGCGCAAGGGGCAACGCTGCTTCATTTTTTACTCCTGCCCAAGCTATCGGTTTTTCCCCATTTAAACTTGAGAAAACGACTCAAAAATAATTGCGGTTGCACGCTGACAACGCACAGGTGCTCTGCGTC
>JBFFHG010000583.1:0-3530 GCA_041557055.1 Desulfosarcinaceae bacterium | reverse complement strand
GTTGAATGCATTTTTCAGGGCCGCCACTTTATCGGTCCGTTCCCAGGGGAATATGTCCCGGCCGAAGTGCCCGTTTACGGCGGTCTGGCGATAGGACCATCCCCTGGGCGCAGTCAATCCCAGTTCTTCGATAATGGCCGCCGGCCGGAAATCAAAGATACCTTCCGTTTCCAGCGCTTGCTGAATGGCTTCCTGGGCCACCGCGCCGGTGCCGAAGGTTTCGACGTTGACGCTTAGGGGTTTGGCCACGCCGATGGCATAGGCCACTTGAATTTCACACTTGTCCGCCAGACCGGCGGCGACCACATTCTTGGCGGCATAGCGGGCATAGTAGGCTGCCGAACGATCCACCTTGGACGGGTCCTTGCCGCTGAAGGCGCCGCCGCCGTGGCACCCCACGCCGCCGTATGTGTCCACGATAATCTTGCGGCCGGTCAGCCCCGCATCGCCGTGGGGACCGCCGATGACGAATTTCCCTGTGGGGTTGATAAAAAACGTGGTATCATTGCTTATCAGGCCGGTCGGATCAAGGAGGTCGTGGGACACCTCAATCATGTCGTTGCGGATTTGGTCCAGAGCCACATCTTCGGTCTGGTGCGAAATCACGATGGAGGTAATGCGTTTGGGCACGCCGTTTTCATGCAGCACCGAAACCTGGGTTTTGGCATCGGGCCTGAGATAGGGGATGGCGCCCTGCTTGCGTACATTTTGAAGGTGCTCCAGCAACTGATGGCTGTAATGAATGGGCGCCGGCATCAATGAAGGCGTGGCGTTGGTGGCATATCCGAACATCATGCCCTGGTCGCCGGCCCCCTGTTCCTTGAAAAGCCCCTGTCCCTCGCAAACCCCCTGAGCGATATCGCAGGATTGCCCATGGATATGGCATTGGTAATCGAACGTTTCATGGGAAAAAAGAAGCTCCTGGCGATCGTAGCCGATCTCCCTGACCACCTGACGCGCAAGGGCTTCGGGATCGATGGCGCTCCAACTGTTGCAAGTGATTTCTCCGATATTCAAAACGAAATTCGTGGTCACCGCTGTTTCACAGGCAACTTTGCTGGCGCTGTCCGTGGCCAGGCATGCATCCAGAATGGCATCGGATATCTGATCGCAGATTTTGTCAGGATGGCCTTCACTCACCGATTCGGAGGTAAAGATATGCCTGTTTTTCAATTTACTCATAACAATCCTTTCTTTTATCAAGATAAAAAAATACCGCTGACCATAAGCAGAATAATCCACTCCGGTCCGGTCGTCGGTAAAATGGAAGGTCAGGGTTAGAAACTTAGAGTCAAAGCAATAGGTATGCCACCTTTTGTGATGTTGTCGCATTGGCATTAAAAAAAGATGTAATATTTTGAAATTATGGGGGATAATTTTTTTGATTAATTTCACCCTGCCAGCTCGCACATGTTTGGCCCGGGTGTGGTTTTTTTAAATGGGAACAATGGTATCGGTTTTATTTGCGGCTTGTTGTAATTCGGGCAATATGTGCACAATGTGGCAATGTGTTTTCCATATGATCACATGTGTTCAGATCCGGCTGTTTTATTTGGATTAATACCTTTTTGCTTTTTATTTGCAGATCTGTTATCGAGACAGGCATAGAGTGCCGGCTGTTTTGACCACGGCTGATAACCAAAAATGATTGAGCATATTTTTCCCGCTTGCCGCGAATTTGTTCTCATATTGAAACGTCAGGAGAAGAATGAACGAAACACCATTTCAGAAAACAAGAATTATTTGTGTGGACGAGGGCAGGGAGTTGTCCCGGCAGGTGATGATTGTCTTCGGAGAAGATAATATCGAGCTTGCCTATGAGCGCGGCATCGACGAGGTGGTGGACCGCTTTGAACGGGAGGCCTTCGACCTGATGCTCTTCTCCAGTTCGGTGGCCCAGCGGCAACCCGCCGACGCACTGGAGACCCTGGAGCTGATCACGGCGAAATGCCCAGGTACGCGAATCCTTTTTTTTGCCCAGCCGGGCCGGCTGAAAATTGCCCACCAGGCCTTGAGGGTGGGGGTTTTTCACTACTCCCTGCTGCCGGTCAGCGATGAGGAGCTCAAGATGCTCATCGAAACCGCCATTGAAACCAAACCCCAGCTCGGCCTCAACATGCTGTTGCGATCGGAGGTGGAGAAGACGACTTTTGAGAGAATGGTCGGTCGCTCCACGAGTATGCGCCAGGTTTACCGCCAGATCCGCCAGGCGGCCGCCACCGACATTCCCGTGTTGCTTTCCGGAGAGACCGGAACGGGCAAGGAGCTGGCCGCCCAGGCCATTCACGAACTGAGCCCGCGGTCGAACGGCCCGTGCGTACCGGTCCATATCGGATCGCTGCCGCCCGACCTGGTGGCCAGTGAACTTTTCGGACACGAACAAGGTGCTTTTACCGGGGCGCTGAACCGGCGCAAAGGCTGTTTTGAACATGCTGATAAAGGCTCTGTTTTTCTCGACGAAATTGCCACCATTGATGAGAAGATGCAGATCAGTCTGCTGCGTTTGCTGGAGACCAGCCAATTCAACCGTATCGGCGGCCGGGAGCCCATTTCGGTGAACGTCCGCGTGATCGCCGCCTCCAACGCCAACCTTATGGATGAAATTCGATTGGGTCGCTTCCGGGAAGATTTATACTATCGTCTGGATGTGATGCAGATCGCACTGCCGCCGCTGAGGGAGCGCCACGGCGACATCCACTTGCTGGCGGATCATTTTATCAAAAACGCCTGTGATGATTTTCAAAAGACCATTCGGGGGGTCGCCTCCGATTTTGTCACCTGTCTGGAAGCTTATCCCTGGCCGGGGAATGTGCGTGAGCTGAAAAATATCATTCAGCGCGCCGTGATCACCTGCGCCGGCGATATTCTCGATCCCGGCCATCTGCCCAAGCGCCTGCGCCATTGCCGCAATGAAGACATCACCATGACCGTTCGCATCGGCATGAGCATTGAGGAGGTGGAAAAAGAGCTCATCACCCGGACAATGGAATATACCGGCCGGAACCGCACCCGCACCAGCCAGATTCTGGGAATCTCGCGCCGGGCCTTGTATAACAAGATTCAACGCCACGATATCCATTGCTGAAGGGTGGGGGGTGTCCGGGAACAATCAATTGGAACCGGGTCTCCGGGACCCGGCTCCTCTGTTACGGCGTACTTTTCAAATTTCGGGGTTTGGGGAAATCGGCCATGGCGGTCAATGATTTGGCCATCTCTTCATCACTCAGGGCAAGGTTGGTCAAGCCCCCGGCAATATACTTTTCATACCCGGCCAGATCGAGAAGGCCGTGACCGCTGAAGGTGAACACGATCACCTTTTCCCTGCCCTCCTGTTTGGCCTGCTCGGCCTCCTTGATGACCTGGGCCAGGGCGTTGGAGGTTTCCGGTGCGGGAATGACGCCTTCTGTGCGGGCCCACAGGATGCCGGCCTTAAAAGCCTCAAGCTGGGAGACCGATTTGGGGGTGATCAATCCCTCGTGGGCCAGTTGGCTTACGGTTGGGGCCATGCCGTGGTAGCGCAGGCCGCCGGC
>JBFFHG010000582.1:0-3537 GCA_041557055.1 Desulfosarcinaceae bacterium | reverse complement strand
CGCTGATACCCACCGCTTCTGCAAACTTTCTCAATGTGAACTTGGGGTTGCTTTTTAGTTTGGCCTCGCGAAGATCACGTATACGTTTGCCAAATGCCATATTCCCAGCCATGATGGTTAAATCTCCAATTTGTTAAACTGTGGTCGAAAAAGAATCGGCCGATCCAGCTTGTAAATGTTTACTTTATACTAAACACAAAATATGATGTCAAGAGCCTTTCATTATGCCAGGTGAGGTGAACCAGGGTTAACCATCCTTCCGACAGATTGAGTTCATCATCGGTATGTAACCTTCCATGATACCGGACAAATTGTTCGGACCTGAAGTTAGAAACCTGACGATTGGCCGGAAGCTATAGCTGAGGCGGTTGTGGGTGTCGGTGAATTCGCATCCCAACCGCTTGTGATTTCGCGGCATCCACAACCGGCCGGCCGCCGGTCCTTAAACCGGAGGTGTTCGATATGGATGCACACGAATTTCAGGACTTTTCAGAACCAGCCCCTATCGCAGTGGAGCCAGACGGCAAACTGGACCGGTTTACGAGCAGGGCGCGGCTTCAAATGATCGCTTCGATCCTGGCCATGGCGGTCCTTCGCAGGAAGGCCAGGACGGCAAGGAATGATGAGGGTCTGTCCGCTACCGAGGAATCTTTGCCGGCTTACGGAGAAGGACTTGATTTGTCGGGCGAACAGAGCGTTCATGCGTGACAACTCGTCCGGAAACCACGCTAAGGAGTTGAAAATGAACGCCTTACAAGACAAGGCTGCAAACGACAAAGCTCGGGATCGAACCCGCAACTCGGTCCTGCGGCAGCTGGCCATGCTACAGTCCATGAGCCTGGAGCAGCTTCGGGACAAATGGCTGGACCTCTACGGCGCCGAACCACCTCAGTACAAAAAACAATTCCTCATCAAGCGCCTGGCCTACCGCATCCAGGAACTTTTTTACGGGGGGTTGTCCGAGCAGGCCAAGGCCCATTTGCGGCGGGTCGCTTCGAACGATCCCGTGGCGACCGTCAAACGGCGCATTCCCGAAGAGCGCAAGACTAACGAGGCGATCCTACCCGGCACCCGGCTGGTGCGGGTGTGGAATGAGCGAAGATATGAGGTCGTTGCTCAATCGGAGGGTTTTGAATACGACGGCCGAATCTTTAGATCACTGAGCGCGGTGGCCCGCGAGATTACGGGCACCCGCTGGAATGGAAAGGTCTTTTTCGGATTGAAGAAGGTCTATGGAAGGAAAAAGAGAGCAGGTGAAAATGCAGGATAACTCATCCAAGGCCACTGGCGCAAAGAAGGTCCTTCATTGCGCCATTTACACGCGCAAAAGCCATGAAGAGGGGCTGGAGCAGGAATTCAACTCGCTGGACGCCCAGCGCGAATCGGCCGAGTTCTATATTGAAAGCCAGAAATTACTGGGCTGGAAGGCGTTGCCGGATCGCTACGACGACGGCGGATATTCCGGCGGAACCATGGAACGACCTGCCCTGCACCGGCTGCTGGCTGATATCGATGCCGGCAAGGTGGATGTCATCGTGGTTTACAAGATCGACAGGCTCTCCCGGGCGCTGCTCGATTTCACCAAGATGATCGACATGTTCAACGACAGGGGAGTGTGTTTTGTTTCGGTCACCCAGCAGATCAGCACCACGGATTCCACTGGGCGCATGATGCTCAATGTCCTGATGACTTTTGCCCAATACGAGCGTGAAGTCATTGCCGAACGCATCCGGGATAAAGTGGCGGCTGCCAAGCGGCGTGGGAAATACTGCGGTGGCGCACCCATCCTGGGTTACGATGTGGACCGGGAAAACAAAAAGATCATCGTCAACCCAGAGGAAGCCAAAATGGTCCAGTACATTTTCCGGCGGTTCATCCAGCTTGGTTCCGCAAAGAACATGGGGCGGGAGCTGAACGAGCAGGGATACCGAACAAAATCCTGGACAACGAAAAAAGGCAAGATCCGCAAAGGGGTGAAATGGAACACCGGGCATGTTTACCGGCTGCTGAACAATCGGGTCTACATCGGGGAGATCGTGCATAAAAGTAAAAGCTATCCTGGCGAACATGAAGCGATCGTCGACCGAAAAACATGGGACAAAGTCCAGGCCGTCCTGGCCGACAACAAACCGGTCAAGGTTTCCATGGCCAGGACCAGGATAGTGGCGCCGCTCAAAGGCGTCATCCGCTGCGGCCACTGCGACTGCTCCATGGGGCCGACGTACACCCGCAAGAATGACCGGCAATACACCTATTACATCTGCGAAAAGGACGCCAAGCGAACGGTCAGCCGCTGCCCACTCAAACGCGTGCCGGCAGGGGATATCGAGCAGGCTGTTATCGAACAACTGAGCGCCGTATTCCGGACCCCAACCCTGGTGGCCAAGACTTATTTTGCCGCTCGGGAAATCGAAAGCGTGGAAAAGGAAAGGCTGATCCGGCAAAGGTTCCAGCTCGAAGAGGATTTGGCCCAGGCCCGGCAGCAGGCGATCGAATTGATGAAGCCCGGGTGCGATCGGCCGAACAAGGACGAGGTGCTCGCCACTGTCAATCGGAAGACCGTGGATTTGTCCAAGCAACTGACGCATGTGGCCTCGCGGTGCAAGACTTACCAGGGTTCGGGCATCACCGAACAGGATGTCTCCGAGGCATTTTCCAATGTGGAAACATTTTGGAAGGACCTGTTCCCCGTAGAACGCAACCGGTTGATCCGGTTACTGGTGGAAAAAGTCGAAATTCGTGAGACGGGGATCGAGATGGAGCTCAAAACTAACGGTTTGACTACATTGATTACGGAATTAGCCGGTCTGGCCTGCGAGGTGAATGAACGGAGGGCAAGCCGATGAAAAGCAAGCCAACCATCGCCGTTGCCGACAACGGCAACCTGCAGATTCATATTCCGATGCTCATCCGGCGCATGCGGGGGCGAAAACAGGTCATCGCCCCCCAAGCCCTGGACGGGGAAATCCCGGAAGCAGCGGAACCGATTCAGGCGGCTGTCGTGCAGGCCTTGGCGCGGGCTTTTTCCTGGGCGGAAATTCTCGAGAGCGGACAGGTCAAATCGATCAGCGATCTGGCTCGCAATTTGGAGGTCGACGGTTCCTATGTGACCCGCATTTTAAAACTGACTACTTTGGCGCCGGATATTGTGGAGGCTATCATCAATGGTGAGGAGCCCGACGGACTATCGTTGGCTAAGCTGATCCGGTCTTTTCAAGAAGAGTGGAGCGAGCAACGAGCCCTTTTTGGGTTCAAGCCTGATTCGTATCTTTAGTGGCCTTGAACATATCCTCCGATCAAGCTTTTACAAATATTACACGTTATCGGTGGCGATGATAACTTTTCTTCATTATATAGGTTTGGGCTTTTCCATACAAAGGAAAAGTCCTCTTGAGAGGGATTTTCTTCTTCTCTATTCAATAGAATCAGTAGATGAAAATTCTAAACGTTCCCGTCACTGATGAATATAGTGAAGTGTCCTCCCAATTTACTCCAAAGGAAACGTTATGATATTAATAACCTATGATGGATTCATTT
>JBFFHG010000581.1:0-3539 GCA_041557055.1 Desulfosarcinaceae bacterium | reverse complement strand
GCCGGTGGCGGTTCCGGCGTATTTTTTTTGGAAACAGAATCTTTTTTACGGGATCGTCCGTAAATTATTTCTCTATCTTCAGGGTGATTGTGAAGAAAAAGTTATAAATCCTGAGAAGCGCGGTTCCATTTGTGTTACCCGGGTTACAGATTGAAGTGGTGTTCTATCAATATGTTATCATGCCTATCATTCTGGTAGGCGTTGTTTTATGCAAATCTCCATTCAAAGGGTTTTTACCGGTTGCGTCATCTTTTGGCCATGGAATTTTTTCTTGACAGCCGTTTTGCCGCCGTGTTAGCCCCACAGCAGAATAAGGGACGATGTTCGGTGCCCGTCAGGGCCACAAAAGGGAAGTCGGTGAAAATCCGGCACGGACCCGCCGCTGTAAGCGAGGACGAAACCCGCAGGAATACCACTGTACCGCAAGGCAATGTACGAAGCGGTATGGGAAGGTGGCGGGCAGTAGGGTGATCCGCGAGTCAGAAGACCTGCCGAATATCTTGTGTTCTTGGTGGAAATGGTAAATCCCCAGGCTGATATCTTGTTGGCTTGGGGTTTTTTTATGCCCCGGCCCCCTTAAAAAAGGAGTTCAACATGTTCAAAACACAGGTTGAATGGGCCGTGGAGGGCACCATCACAGAGCAGATGAAAACCATTGCGGAAACAGAGGGCCTTGCCCCCGAATTGATACGGGCGCATATCGCCCAGGGCCGGATCGTGGTTCCCCTGAACAAAAACCGTTCCTGCCGCCCGGTGGGTATCGGCACGGGGCTCGCCACCAAAGTGAACGCCTCCATCGGTACTTCCACAGACATTGCCGACATCGACGCCGAGGTTGCAAAAGCGCTTGCAGCCCAAGCGGCCGGCGCCGACACCCTCATGGAACTTTCAGTGGGCGGCGATCTGGATCATATCCGCGGGCAGGTCCTGTCCGCCGTTGACCTGCCTGTGGGCAACGTTCCCCTCTACCAGGCTTTTTGCGAGGCCGCCGCAAAGTACGGCGACCCCGACAAGTTGGATGAAGAGATGCTCTTCGATATCATTGAGCGCCAGTGCGCGGACGGCATCTCCTTCATGGCCATCCATTGCGGCATCAACCTTTACACCATCGAACGGCTGGAAAAACAGGGTTACCGGTACGGCGGCCTGGTAAGCAAAGGCGGCGCCTCCATGGTGGCCTGGATGAAAACAAACAAAAAAGAGAACCCCCTCTACGCAAAATTCGACCGGGTGGTTGAGATCCTTAAAAAGTACGATGTTGTGCTCTCCCTTGGAAACGGACTGCGTGCCGGCTCCATCGGCGACTCCTTTGACCGGGCCATGATCCAGGAACTGCTGATCAACTGCGAACTGGCCGAGGAGGGTCGTAAAATGGGCTGCCAGATGATGGTCGAAGGCCCCGGACACGTTCCCATGGATGAGATCGAAGCCAACATCATTCTCCAGAAACGCATGAGCAATTACGCGCCCTATTATATGCTGGGGCCCCTGCCAACGGATATCGGCGCAGCGTACGATCATGTGGTGGCCGCCATCGGCGCCGCCCAGTCCGCCAGGTTCGGCGCGGATCTTGTCTGCTACATCACCCCTGCGGAGCATCTGGCGCTTCCCAACGAACAGGATGTGGCCGAAGGCGTCAAGGTGGCCCGGTTGGCGGCCCACATCGGCGATCTTGGCAAAAATCCCGAAAAAACCCGACCCCGGGATCTGGCCATGAGCAAGGCACGCCGTGATCTCGACTGGAAGGGGCAGTTCGAAAACGCCCTTTTCCCGGAAGACGCCCAGAGAATCCGAAAGGAGCGGGCCCCCTCCTGCGATCCGGATGTGTGCACCATGTGCGGCGGGTTCTGCGCCAACAAAGCCTCTTCTCCGCTTTTTGAAGAGACCCTGAAAAGCAGCATCAAAGCTTAGATCGCGTGGCCCTGAAAGGAGATACCATGCTTGAAGCGACCATCAATAAAATCGGCCCCTTGGATAAAGACGCCATGGCGGCGGCGCAAGTGCATCAGGACCAGTTGGCCGTCCCCCTTGCCAGCCTGGGCCGTCTCCATGAATTCGGCGTGCGCATGGCCGGCATCACCGGCAATGTGCGACCCGTGATTCGCGACCTGGCGGTCATTACCATGGCCGGAGATCACGGTGTGGCGGCCCGGGGGGTCAGCAAGTTTCCCCAGGCGGTTACCCGGGAGATGGTGGCCAACTTTGCCCGCGGCGGGGCAGCCATCAACGTGCTGGCCCGCCATGTCGGCGCCCGGCTTACCGTGGTCGATATGGGGGTGGCCGGTCCGGATATGAACGTGGCCATAAAAGAAGAGGGCCGGGTCCGCTATCTTTCCCGGAAGATAGCCCCCGGCACCCACGACATCTCCCAGGGGCCTGCCATGAGCCGCAAACAGGCGGTGCAGGCCCTGGAAACCGGCATCCAGGTTTTTATGGAAGAAAAAGAGCGGGGGGTGGATGCCGTGGGCACAGGGGATATGGGGATTGCCAACACCACGCCGTCATCGGCCATTGGTGCCGCCATTCTCAATATCTCTGCGGCCCTGGTGGTCAACCGGGGCACCGGCATCGATGACGACGCTTTTGACAACAAGGTGCGGGTGGTTGCCCGGGCCCTTGAGGTCAATCGGCCCGAGCCTTCCGATCCGGTGGATATCCTCTCCAAGGTGGGCGGGTTTGAAATCGGCGGCCTTGCCGGTGTCATTCTGGCGGCCTGTGCCCTTCGAGTGCCGGTGGTGGTGGACGGTTTTATTTCCACAGCGGCGGCTTTGCTGGCATCCGTTTTTCATCCGCAAGTAAAGAACTATCTCTTTTCAGGCCACCAGTCGGCGGTGCAAGGCCACCGCCGGATGCTGACGGCCCTGGGGCTGTCCCCTATTGTGGATATGGGCATGCGGCTCGGTGAGGGTACCGGTGCGGCCTTCGGGCTCTCCATTCTGGCGGCGGCATCCCGGGTGGCAACGGAAATGCTGACCTTTGACGAGGCCCGGGTGACCGGCCCGGGAGCATCCAAATGACCCGGCTTGCGTTTCCGGACGCTGATCCGGCCCACATTGGTTTTCAGTATCTGGAAGATCTTGCCTCGGCATACTGGTGCTCGGAGGTGCTTTTTGCCGCTTTGAAGCTGAAGCTTTTTGATCATATGGAGACCGGCGCAAGCGATCTGGGGGCCCTGGCCCTTTCGACCGGTTGCGACCAGGCTGCGCTTTCGCGATTGCTCCGGGCTCTCGCCAAGCTTGAACTTGCCGGGCAATCAGAGGGAAAGTGGTACAACAGCCAGGCTGCCGGCAAGTATCTCGTCTCTACCGGCGCCTCCTATCTGGGCGATTTTCTTCTCTACCGGCAGTACATGAAAACCGGATGGGAGAACCTTGTCAACCGGGTATCCGCAATTAAGGGGCGGGCTTCCGATACGCCGGTCGGCCAAGACGATTACATCCGGCGCAATTTTCGCTACGTCCGGGCCATGGACGCCCTGGCCCGTGAAAAAACCCGCGACATCCTGGAGATTATCCCCAGCGAGAGCTGGCAGCCGCCGG
>JBFFHG010000580.1:0-3544 GCA_041557055.1 Desulfosarcinaceae bacterium | reverse complement strand
TTCACGGCCACCATTCTGCCCATCGACAAGATCATCGGCAGACTCTACCCTGTTTTTGGCGCGCTTCTGATCTTCATGACCTTTGGCGTCATGGGGGGCCTCATTTTTCGCGGATATGAGATCCTTCCCAACCTGGATCTGTTCACCAACACCCACCCCACGGACAAACCCATATGGCCCCTGCTGTTCATAACCCTGTCATGCGGCGCCATCAGCGGGTTTCACGCCACACAGTCCCCCCTCATGGCCCGATGCATCCGCAACGAGAACAAGGGGCGTTGCGTTTTCTACGGCGCCATGATCATGGAGGGGATCATCGCCCTGATCTGGACCACCGCGGGACTGAGCTTCTACAGCGGACCCCAAGGGCTTAACGGGGTGATTGCAGCCGGATCTCCGGCAACGGTGGTCAACCAGGCATGCAACACCCTCCTTGGCCCCATTGGCGGCTTTCTGGCGATCATGGGCGTTGTGATTCTGCCCATCTCCAGTGGCGACACGGCCTTTCGAAGCACCCGGCTGATCATCGCAGAGACCTTTAAGCTGGATCAATCCAAGGCAGCCAAACGCCTGCTCATTGCCATCCCGCTTTTCATAGCGGCTTTGATGATCACCCGGGTGGATTTCAACATCATCTGGAGATATTTCGGATGGTCAAATCAGATGCTCTCCATGCTGGTTCTCTGGGCCTCGGCCATCTATCTCGCCCAAAAGGGTAAAAACCACTGGATCTGCTCCATTCCGGCCACCTTTATGACGGCCGTGGATGCCGCTTTTATCCTCCAGGCCCAGATCGGGTTCAACCTGCCGGCCACCGTCTCCAATATTGCCGGTCCGGCGATGGCGGCACTGGTCATGGGGCTGTTCCTTGTAAAAAAAGTTGGAAAACCCCATGATTCCGTGTTGATATCGCCTCAAGCGCAATGATGATAAAAAATTCCCATAAGTTGTTCTCCGCCAGGTTGCCGCCATTGGTGTTGTTGGCGCCGGTAATCCATCAGCGGCAGTTGCGGGCAGGTGTTGTCATGGGTGAGTTCGGCCGGGCTGCCGAGGCATGGATGACGAGGGGTGCTTCAACGCCTTGGTGCGCATGTTTGAACAGACGCACCAAGGCGAGCCGGAATCTGGAGGCAGACTGTTTATGCCATGTCAGGGTTTAACTGGCGTTTAGCTTAAACTGCTCAACTATCTCTTTTAACCGTTCGGAAAGTGACGATAACTCCTCGGCACTCATTTGAACCTGGTTGCCGGCGTTGGTGATCTCCTGGGCGGAAGCATTGACCTGACTGATCTCCTTGGAAATATCCCCCGAAACCGTCGAGGCTTGGGCCACATTCTGAGTCACCTCCTGAATGCCTTGGGACGCTTGGGCGACATTGCCGGCAATTTCCCTGGTTGCGATCGATTGCTCTTCAATGGCCGAAGCAATGTTGCCGACGACCTCGTTGACCTCGTTGATGGTCGTGGTGACTTGTTGGATCTCTGTAACCGTGCCGAGTGTGGAATTTTGAATACCTTCGATCTGCTGACGGATTTGCATGGTGGCTTCAGCCGTTTGCCTGGCCAGCTCCTTGATTTCGTTGGCGACCACCGCAAAACCCTTGCCGGCCTCACCCGCCCGGGCAGCCTCGATAGTGGCATTGAGTGCCAGCAGGTTGGTCTGCTCGGAAATTTCGGTAATGGTCTCGGTGACTTTTCCCACTTGCTGGGCAGCGCTTCCAAGCTGTTCCATTTTTTGAGAGGCGCTTGTGGTTTGTGTAACGGCTTTTAAAGAGATCGTGCGCCCCTTCTCCGTGTTTTGGGCAATTTCCTGGATCGTGGAACTCATCTCCTCGGCGGCCGAGGCCACAATCCCCACATTTTGTGAAGCTTGCTCGGCGGCGGCAGCCACCGAATTCATATTGGCGCTCATCTCTTCGGCGGCCGTGGCCACGTTGGCCGTATAGCCGGCCGATTGCTCGGAATTGGACGCCATTTGTTGTGAAATGGCCGAAAGTTCGGTTGATGAAGAGGATAGGGTTT
Source organism: Desulfosarcinaceae bacterium (assembly GCA_041557055.1). Taxonomy (GTDB): domain Bacteria; phylum Desulfobacterota; class Desulfobacteria; order Desulfobacterales; family Desulfosarcinaceae; genus JARRKU01. Next base: position 1,522 of record JBFFHG010000580.1, on the reverse strand, counting down.
GCACGCCGGTTGAAACATCGAGAAGTATTTTACGAAGATTTTCAGTCATCATTCGCATGGATTGCGCCAGGACACCGATTTCATCTTCCTGATTCACATCGATGGTTTGTGTCAAGTCCCCCTTGGCAACAGTTTGAACCAATGTGACGCTTTTTTTCAAAGGTCCGATGATGCCTTTGGCCATTACAAAAGCCAGCAGGGTGCCGGCAGCGATAGCGATGGTGCTGAACAGAATTACGATGCCGCGTGTTTTTACGGCGGCTGTCAGCATCTGCTGGTCGCTCATGATGTGCTCGCCGGCTTCATCGCGAACACGATGCAGCAGTCCCTGGGTTTGTTTCAACGCAGGCAGGGTTTCGTTCGCGTAGATGTCATTGGCCTTTTGCATGCTCTGCACATCCTGTGTTGCACGGTCGAGAAGATACTGCAGTTTTTCCAGGGTTTCGGCCAGAAGGGGCAACGTGGTCTGCTCAAACATCCCCAATGCCTGTTGCGGAGATGCGCCAATGGTTTTTTCCAACGTTTTTGCCGATTCATGCAGTTTTTCGTGTTTTTCGAGCATGGATTGCCAGGCGGCTTTAAAATCCGCATCACCATTTTTATAAATTTGTTGAGCTTCCTTTGAATGAAGCCACTTGCCCAATGCACAAAGGGTGGGGTCGGTCTGCACATCCAATCGGCTCTCGCCCTTTAAAAAAGTGTCTCTGATTTTCGCCGCCCAATTCAAGTGATCGATCATCCGCTCCAGCAACAATACCGGCAGATGCGAATCCGCCTGTTTAAAATGTTTTTGAATGGAGAGCGCCGACTCGTGGAGCCGCCTGTGGGGGCCTTCAAGTTCCTTTAAGAGCGGCGCCAGGCTCGGCACCAACAATTCAGCGTGGCGGCGCTCTTCGCCATACAACCATTTACCGAAACCGCATTTGTGATCATTGGTTTCAACGTTAAGGGTTGTCACCTTTTCATCGGTAAGCAGGGTGTTGACCTTGTTAATCCAGTTTAGATGATCCACCTCTTTGTCTGCCAGCAGGTTTCCCAGCTTGTTTCCGGCGATCACCTGGCCTGCGTTACCGACAATGTCGCTGATGCCGAGAATTGAAGATATTCCGACAATCAGTAAAAAAGACAAAACCGTTCCAAACCCGACCGCGAACTTTTTGCCAAGATTCAGGTTTTTCCAACTTAGTTTCATGATAAAATCCCCTGACGCTAATTGTTTGACGACAGATTGATCCCTTTGTTGTCCATGTAGGTATCGGCTGCGGATTTGAAAAACTTTATATTTTTTGTATAGATTGATTGGGTTCGACAATAAGGGGCGGAAACCAGATTGCGTGCAGCCCGGCCAGGGACCGGGAACCGCAAACGGTGAAGATGAAGCCGGTTTTCAGCCATGCACATAAGCTCCGGGGGCCGCCTCCAGGGGGGGGTGGGTTTTTGAGCCCATGCCGGGAGGCGGGACTCGGGTGCCGCTGCGCGGTTTGAGCCAGGCCACCCAGTCGGGCCACCAGGAGCCTTTTTG
>JBFFHG010000579.1:0-3548 GCA_041557055.1 Desulfosarcinaceae bacterium | reverse complement strand
GCTGGAATCCATAAAGCATCCAAATGGAAAAGTTCGCATAACCACCGGATACATGGAAAAGAGCAAAAGCATAGCCATTGTCGTGGCGGACAACGGCCGTGGCATCAATCCATCAGTTGCAGATAACATATTCGATCCATTTGTCACCGATCGGCAGGCTGCCGGCGGCACCGGATTGGGGTTGTCGGTGACTTATAATCTTGTTAAAGCTCATCAGGGCGATATTTTTTTTCAGACCAAGCAGGCGCAGGGCACCGCATTTACCGTGATGCTGCCGACGATTCCTGCACGCAAACCGTGTAAGATCATGGTTGTGGATGACGATACCGATTTCCGGGGAATGATGATACGCCTTTTGAACAGAAGCACGGATTGCGTGGTCGAAGATTTTTCCAATGGTGCAGAGGCATTGATCCGAATGGGCAGCCATCCTCCGGACTTGCTGATTCTGGATATGTTCATGCCTGAAATGGATGGCCTGGGCGTTTGCCGCGCCATTAAAAACGAATTGGGCCTGGATTTGATGCGCGTTATTATCGTAACCGGATTTCCGGATCATCCCAATTTATATGAAGCGGCCCGTATGGGTTTTTCGCAAATCCTTACCAAGCCTTTGCAGATCGACGAGTTCATTCATATGGTGAAAGAGAACCTCAATGGACGGTCCAACGACCAATTCTCCAATTCTTATCGTTGATGATGATGAAGGATTGCTGTTCAGCCTTCGAGCAGCGCTGCTAAGCGCTGGATTGCCCGACCCGACCATGGTTTCAGACAGCCGGCGGGTTTTGGATCTTGTGCGCAAGCAAAAATTTCATCTGGCGCTTTTGGACCTTATCATGCCCCATCTGGACGGCATGGAGGTCCTCAAACAAATCAAGCAGGAGTCACCGAGCACTGAATGCGTTATTTTAACGGCAGTGGATGATGTCTCCACAGCGGTTAAAGCCATACACATCGGTGCTTATGATTATCTGGTCAAGCCCCTCCAGGTCAAACGCACCACCATTGCCGTTCGCCATGCGTTAGAGCGCTATCAATTGAAACAAGGCATCGCCTTGTTTGAACGGCCCCAATCGTTTGCGGATTTGGAACGGCCTGAAATTTTTTCTGACATGTTGGCCGAGGACGAGGCCATGGCGTTGGTTTTTCATCAAGCCGAGGCTTGCGCAAAGAGTGATTATAACGTCATGATTACAGGTGAAACCGGGGTGGGCAAGGGCATGCTCGCCCGGATTGTACACAAATTGAGTTCCAGAGCTTCGGGTCCCTTTGTTGCTGTCAATATGCCGGCTTTCAGTCAAAATCTTTTTGAAGACGATTTTTTTGGCCACATGCGAGGCGCTTATACCGGGGCGGTAAGTGATAAAAGGGGTTTCTTTGAGGCTGCACAAGGGGGAACCTTGTTTCTGGATGAGATAACAGAGTTGATGCCCAATATTCAGGGCAAGCTACTGCGCGTTATTGAGGATAAAGAGCTCTATCGATTGGGCAGCACCGATGTTGTCAATGTTGATTTGCGGATTTTATCGGCATCAAACAGGGATATTGAAAAATTGGTGGGAATGGGCGATTTCCGTGGAGATCTTTACTTCAGATTGAACGAATACCATATTCATATCCCGCCGCTGCGACGTCGGCCCAAGGATGTCTTGCCGCTCGCCTATCATTTCCTGCGGCTTCATTCCATAAAAAACAAGAAAAATATTAATACGATATCTAAATCTCTGGCAGAGACGTTACAGCAATATGCATACCCCGGCAATGTTCGTGAGCTGGAACATATCATATCTTCCGCCGTGCTGGCCGAACGGAGTGATGTTCTGGGATTGGCGGCTGTTCAAAATTTAAAATTGGAACCCTCGGTTTCCAAACAACATCTATGTGATTCTTTTCCTTCCCTGGCTGAGGTGCAACGGCAACATATCGAGAAAGCGCTGGAACTCACCAACGGCAATCGAACAAAGGCTGCGATGATTCTCGGTATCGGTTTGCGCACCCTTCAAAGAAAAATAAAAACCCTCCATCTTTGACAGATAGGTATGTCAGAGTGACGTATTGATGCGTCATTCTGACATAATGATTAAAAGTCAAATAAAACAGCATATTAAATAGATTTGAATGTTAAGTGGCGTCAAAATGGCGCGGTTTGTTTTTGCCCTGATAATTACGCCGGTGGGATGGTTCTCTTAACTGTTTGTAATTATGGTTTAAAATAATTTTGACGGCCTGTTTGAACTTGGCACGACTGCTGCTTATCCAGTGGTTGGTAGTAGTGGTGCTTTGACAAGAGGTCTTGGCACTCAATGTTAACCACTAAAGCGATTTGTGGAGTGTTTTATATGAGTTGACCTGTAGGAGGCGGCTTCCAGCGAGAAAACAAGGATGGGTGTGAAGCATGGGTGCGCTTTTAAAATGCTGGAAGCCGCGCCTACAGGCAAAATATTTGGTGCGTATCCGGATGTGGTCCGGGGCAAACCGCACCTTTTTAAAACCTCAAATGCCACACGGCCAGGCCGGCGGAAATTTAAAAAGCAATTCATCAGAGGCGGTCGAAAAATGCCATTTGTGGCTGGATACCAACTTGTCAATCCAGTCGTTTCTCCTTCTTTTTAAAGGTGGTTTCAAAGCCTTCAAGGCACCTTCAGGGCTGCGGGAAGTGTGAACACCGCCAATCTTTCATCAACCCGTTAATCAGGTATTCCCATATCGACCAAAGGCGTTTTTTTTGCAACGACGCATCTCCTTGCCGGGCAAGATGGTTTTGCGATGAAGTGTATCATTGCATAGCAAGGCGTAACTTGTTATAGTTTGGATCTAAATTCGCTCGTGATGCACTTGTATGTTTGGTTGGAAGGGAGGGGCAAACACCGGAGAACAGAATGGGTTTTACGGAGGCGATTTTCAAGGTGGTGGATGTCAGGGAGTGCCCCTATTACCGCAAGGGCGATGAATTTAAAGTGTCCGGCAATGCTCTTTTATTGGAGCATAACAAAGGGAGTAAATTTATATCCACAGCAATTATCGATCTTCCCTTGCAAAGGGGTGAATGCCGAACCCTCGTGGCGGATTTGACAAAAATATTGGTAGAACATGAACGGGTCGACAGGATCCCTGAACGGGTCATATCATGCGGGCAGTGCAATGGCGCCATTAAGCTGGAGCATAAAAAAGGCGCGTCCATTGCATTGGTGGAGGATATCCGGCAACACAGTACAGATGTTACCACCATTGCCAGTCTGCTGAGCAATTTCTCTATTTTTAAAACCCTGAATGAAGAAAACTTAAAAGATTTCGTCTCTCTTTTGCGCCTGAGAAAGTATGTCCCCAACGATTGCATCATTCGCAAAGGGGATCCCGGCAAAAATCTTTTTATAATTTTATCGGGCCTTGTGGATGTGGTCGACCAGGATGGTATTAGTATCACCAGGCTGCGTAATGGAGAAGTATTCGGAGAGATGAGTCTGATTAGCGGTGATCCTGTCGGTGCCACGGACGCACGTCGGGGTGTTGGCGCGCGAGGGGGGGCGCGCCGGCGCGGTGCTGGT
>JBFFHG010000578.1:0-3548 GCA_041557055.1 Desulfosarcinaceae bacterium | reverse complement strand
TGTATACAAGACTGTATCCGGCTGGTGATGAGGTTGAATTTGAAGTTGTCAGTCAGAATCGCCATCAAGAAACGATATTGCACGCCCAGGGGCAGATCCTTTTTAAGAATATGAAATCCTCAGAACCTGATGATGAAATGGTGGATACAGAGGCGATTCTAAGCCGATGCCCCAGCAATAAAAACCGAAAAGAAATCTATGAAAAACTGGAATCTGCTGGATTAAAACTGGGGCATAGCCTCCGGGTAATCAATCATGTCCGCTATAATGACCGAGAAATTCTTTCAGAAATCCAATTGCCTGAAACACAAACGTCACTCTCCGGCAATTATTTGTTAAATCCCCAGATATTGGACGGCGCTTTGCAATCGCTGATCGCATTTGATGTGTCAAATGAAGGCAATTCGCTGTTTGTACCTTATGCAATAAAGGAAGTGACGATACACAAGCCCATAGAAGATAAGTGTTACGTATATATAAGTGTATTCAAAAATAAAGAACACAATGGTGCCGACACGATTAAAAGTAATATAAAAATAATTGAAACTAATGGCCGGTTGCTTTTGGAAATTAAAGATTATGTTATGAGACCGTTGTTGAAAAATGCGGTTTCAAGGGATCAAAACAGCACCTCCCAGAAAACAGGTGGGCTTCAATACTATGTAAACCAATGGCGTAAAACCATTTCCAATTCACTTGCTTTGCAAAAAGGGGATAAAGGGAAAAAAATAGAGACAATTCTGCAATTTGTTTCAGACAGGAATAGAGCCCTTTTCCATCAGGGACAAACGATTCAGAGTCTGATTGTCATTCCGGGCCGGAAATTTCGAAGAATCGATAATGCAACCATTGAAATTAACCCGGCTTTATATGACGATTATTTAAAATTATTTGCAGAAATCGCTAAATCGGGATTCACAATTGACACCCTAATGCATTACTGGTCCTGTTCCGAGAAGAATCAAAAGGATGAACTATCTTTACAACTCGCCTTAAATCCCTATTCCCTATTTTTTGTCATTAGAGCGTTAGACCAGCTAAGCTATAACAAGGCGATTAATATCGTTTACCTTCACCACACCAGGTCTGGTCATTCAAATCCGGTATTTGCCGCCATGTCCGCATTTTTAAAAACAATCAGCGCCGAATATCCGAAATATACATGGAAAACCATTGAAATCCCGGACAATGATTTCAACGAAACATTGCTGTTGGATGAAATGAACAAAGCGGACAACAAAGAGTCCGAGATTCTATTCAAAGACAATGAACGCTTTGTAAAACAACTTTTGGAAGTGACCGACCTATTGGCAGATGATAAGAAAGATCACACATCAGCGCCATTAAAACAATATGGTATCTATTTGATTACAGGTGGTCTTGGCGGTCTTGGGTTCATATTTTCAAAATACCTGGCACAAAAAGTAAAGGCAAGAATCATTCTCATTGGACGTTCTGATCTCACCTCGGAAAAGAAATTAAAAATTAAGGAAATTGAAGGACTGGGTGCCCAGGTCAAATATTTCCGGGCCGATATTTCCGAGCGGTCTCAGATGATGAATCTCATCGCCAAAATAAAAAACACTTACCCGGTAATCAACGGAATCATTCATTGTGCCGGTATTGTCAACGATGCCTACCTGAACAACAAAACCGCCGTTGATATGGAGGAAGTTCTCGCCCCCAAGGTTTATGGGACGGTCAATCTGGACGAAGCAACGAAAAATGAGAAACTAGATTTTTTTGTCATGTTTTCATCTATTGTCTCTGTCTTTGGCAATGCCGGTCAATCAGACTATGCTTACGCCAATAGTTTCTTGGATCATTATGCCCAATTCCGCGAAGAACTGCGGTTAAAGCAAAAAAGATCCGGTGATACCTTATCCATCAATTGGCCTTTGTGGCAGGAAGGCGGAATGAAGGTTGATGACGAAAAGAAAAAATTAATAGCGCATATTTTAGGTGCCGACCTGATGACAACAAAGGCCGGGTTAAACGCATTTGAACAAGTGCTTAAGGCGCAGTTAGGGCAAATTTTAGTCATAGAAAAGAAAGTGGATCAAGAAAAAAGGGTCTCCGGGAATGATTCAACCTGGGAAGTGAAAAACATTCCACCAACCCCCTTGGGAGAAGAACAGACCGGTTCAATGGATGACCAATTACAAAGTGATCTTATCCAAATTGTAAGGAAAATTCTGAAAATTAAAGAGAAAACCATCCATTTTGAAAAAGAAATTACACAGTCCGGATTTGATTCAATCGCTTTAACGGAATTTACAAATGCGTTAAATAAAAAATATAATATAAGATTAACCCCGCCTGTTTTTTTTGAATATAATACCCTCCGCCGTTTCATGACGTATCTGCAGAATGAATATGGCGATGTTCTTGCGGCGTATTATTCAAAGGGAAAAAGAGCCGCTTCACCAGGGAGCATCAGCAGTCCGGGAAATGGCCCTGTTCTTTCCGATAAATTTACTCGGGATCTCAACAATTATGCCGATTCAAAAGAGAGCGGTGAGGGCTCAAGTGACGTTGCCATTATTGGCATGAGCTGCATAATGCCACTTTCTGACGATCTTAACGAGTTTTGGGAGAACCTTAAAATCGGAAAGGATTTGATAAGTCAAATCCCATCTGACCGGTGGGACTGGAGAGAATACTATGGCAGTGCTGATTCGGATGCCAACAGAACAAAGGTGAAATATGGAGGGTTTATCCGTGATGTGTATGGGTTTGACGCAAAATTTTTCAATATTTCTGCCAGAGAGGCCGTGTACATGGATCCCCAGCAGAGATTGTTTCTTGAAACAGTATGGAATACCATTGAACACGCCGGATACAAGCCGGGTGATTTGTCCGGCACAAAAACCGGGCTCTATGTCGGCGTATCAACGTTGGACTATAGTGAAATATTAAAGAAAAGCAATGCCACAATTGAAGCCCATGCCGCAACCGGGACATCAAACTCTATTTTACCCAATAGAATATCTTTTTTGTTGAATTTAAAAGGCCCCAGCGAACCTGTAAATACAGCCTGCTCAAGTTCACTTGTGGCCATTAATCATGGTGTGGCGGCAATAAAAAACGGCGATTGCCAAATGGCCATTGCCGGAGGTGTCAATGCGATTTTAAATCCTGATTTGTTTATTGCTTTCAGCAAGGCCGGTATGTTGAGTCCGGATGGAAAGTGCAAGACATTTGATCAATCGGCAGATGGTTATGCCAGGGGTGAAGGGGTCGGCGCTGTTTTTCTCAAATCTTTAAATGATGCTATAAAGGATTCCGATCATATTTACGGCATTATCAGAGGCGCAGCCATAGGACACGGCGGTAAAACCAATTCATTAACAACACCGAATCCCAATGCACAGTCAGAAACGATTCTGGCCGCCTATAAAACGGCGGACATGGATATGAGTACTGTGAGCTATATCGAAGCTCACGGAACAGGAACCAAACTGGGAGATCCTGCTGAGATCAACGGCCTGAAGAAAGCGTTCCGGCATATCAATGATGAAAGGGACGGGAAGGCCTATCCCTTTTGC
>JBFFHG010000577.1:0-3570 GCA_041557055.1 Desulfosarcinaceae bacterium | reverse complement strand
GATTTCGAATTTATGTCCATAGAACTCGGAGTGTCAATCCTGCTATGGGTGGCGCCAGGGTAAAAGAGACGCCGGAAAAAAATTCCAAAAGCATTGCCATGAGAAGATCGTAATATCCGATTATGTCATGAAATTGACATGTTTGGATCGGTCTCAAATAAAAATCTATTTATTTCAAGTGGATATGCCTATTGATAGGGGCTGGCATGTTTTGTGCTGAGCTTATTCGAAAATTATTGTCCAATTGGCTCGACCAGGAACTGAACATTAATTGCAAGATAGCGGTAAGGTCCTCAAAAAAATCTACTATTCATAAACAAAAAGGCGAGGAATACTAAAATGATCCCAAGCGTTCGACTGTTGAAGGGTAAATTGAGGGAAGAGAAAGGTTTTACGCTGATAGAGATGGCCATTGTTCTGATTATTATCGGCATCATCATCGGTGCGGTGGTCAAGGGTAAAGACGTTATGAAAAGTGCCGAGCAAAAGCGGCTCTATACCACTTTCATGCGTGAATGGCAGGTGGCCTATAACAATTACTATGATCGCACGGGTTGGATTCTGGGGGACGATAACAACAGCACCAACTCGGTCCGTGACGGTCTTTGCGGTGATGCCGGTGCTCTGGCCACGGCAGCCCAATTAAACAACCAGCTCACCTACGTGGGACTCAATCCGCCGGCTGTCGGATCGACCAACGTCACCAATGCAAGGACGTATACCGATGCCTGGGGACGGCAGTTCACCCTGACCCTGCAGCTTAGCAACAACACCACGTTCGGCAATTTTATCCAGATTACCAGTCCCACCGGCATTCCCTATGATTTGGGCATGGCCTGGGACAAGATGATTGACGGCACGCGGGCCGGAAATGTGGGGGATTTGCTCTATATCCCCAGTACAGGCAGTCCCGCAGTTTCTGCCAACTGGCCCGCCAATGCATCGGTCGCGCCCCCGGCGACCTCGGCGATCTATCTGCGTCTGGATTTTTAGAGACGTGCTTCAACCCTTTGACAACAAAAGGGAAAGAGGGGTTGCAATGAAACATCGGCTCTTTTTGATCAGCGGTTTAAGTGTGGTCTTGTTCGTTATCGGCGGCCAATACGGCGCCAATGCCTATTTCCAGGCCCGTCAATTGGCGGCCCAGGCAGAGCTGATGACCGTGCGCACCCGTTTGATGAAGCAACAGGTGGGCCAATTGGAGCAAAAGATGCGTGTTATCCAGCGGGTGAATGGTTTTGTAAACCGGGCCGGGGATCTGCAGCTCACACCGCAAGCGTGGGCGCAATACGATGTTAATGTGCAGGATGCGTTAACTTTTAAAGAGCTGGCTCAGATAATCGAACAATGCGTCCACAACAAGGATCTGTACTACAAACCGTTTTCTCTTCGTGTGGCGGTGGGGCAGGCGCGGGATGGGGCGTCGGGGCAAGAGGCCAAACCCACCCCGGAGGATGCGGATGCTGCCAATCGTCAACCCCCGGATTTATCGCTGAGTTTGAAAGGGGCCTTTTTTGTCAGGCATTAGGATATGTTGAATCGAACCGTTCCATACGCCGTGGAGCTTGACGGCGATCTTTCTGTTTGTATTCAAGGTCAGCTCAATGCCTTGGATGATTTGCGCCGCATCAAGGGAGATTGCCGCGTGCTTTCCGATCTGCAAGGTGCCGTGGCCCGAACCATGACCGTGGAGGCCGACAAGCGTTATGTGGAGTTGATGATCAGTAAAAAATTTCAGGAGACCGGCGAGTTTGATGAACCTGTGACCGTCATCACCCATTGGAAAAAGAAGCAAGGCAAGAATTCAACCGATATTTTTTTTACAGCATTGCCCTCAAAACGCTACCATCAATATCTGGAACTGGTCAGGGAACATAAAGACCATCTGCTGTTGTTCCCATTGCAATCGGTTCTATTGACAACCCTGCGCAAGAATTGCGACGATTGTCCATCGGCCGTTGTTTTTCAGCACGATCGGTTTGCCGACGTTATTGTCGGCACCCGTCATAAGGTCTGGTATGCCAATCGGGTGGTCGCATTTGATACGAGCACCGAACAAATTGAGAGTTTGTGGGAGACAATCCGGACGGATATTCATGCCGTGGGCCTTGAGTATCGCCAATCCGTCAAAAGAATTTTTGTTGTCACCTGGGTGGGGAGCCAACCATTACCGCAATGGACCGATGCGGAAGCCCCCGAACTCATCCCCGTCGACGAGGAGGCCGTGACCCTGGCGTCACAGCCCATGCAGGCTTCCTTGCCGGTGATGATGCAAGTCACAAAGACCGGCGAGGCCATCGCCACAAGCACGGACAAACTGTGCTACGGCGCAAAGCGTCTGGTTCCGTACCTGAACATGCTTCTCATCTTCCTGGCGCTGGCATGCGCCATCGGCGGTCTTTGGTATCAACACCGAGCAGCCGATCTGAAGCAACAAATCGCGACCCTGCAGCAGAATGCATTTGGCTTGAAGGATAGGGCGACCGGCGGTTATACGCCGGTAGAGTATCAACCCACTTTGGCGTTTTTGGATCAATTATGGACCGCCCGTTCTTTGCCCGGCTATGGTCAATTGCTTCATGATATCGCCGCAGGTCTGGGCAGCGAACTGCAGTTGGAGATTTTTAAAGCCGACTATAATGAAAGCAAGGTCGAAATTGAGGCCTTTGGAACCGCCCGCGCGCCCTTTGACATCTCTTACAAAGCCTACCAAAGGCTGCAACAGCAATTGCATCGAAGGGGATATGTCATCCTGTCGGAGCGATTTGATACCCAAATCAGCAGGTCCGATTTTATGATTCGATTTGCCAAGGAATTGAAATGAGACCCAAATATTATGACCTGGCGGTCATTTTGTCGGCTTTCGCGGTCATTGGCGCTGCCTTCTGGTTGCAATTCCGGCAAGCTGAATATGGCCGCCCGGCGCCGGATTTCGAACCGATTACCCCTCTGGCGGACATTGCCGTGCCCGATAAGGCGGTCTTATCCCAAATGGACCGCCTTGAGCGCAGCATGTCCATGCTGGCTTCACCGCCCCCCCAATTACGCAGTCAGGCCGATCTGTCCGCCTTTGGATATGTTGCGGTGTCGCCATCGGCGACCGGGAATGATGCCGGAAAAGTCAATGGGACGCTTTCCTCATCCCATCGTTTGACCCTGGCCTTTACCGGGCGCGTCAAACGGTTTTGTGTCATCGACAATCAGTTTTATTCGGAAGGCGCCGCATTGCCCGATGGCGCCACCATAGTGAAGATTGAATCACGGCGGGTCCTGATCGCCAAAAAAAGCTTGCAGCAATGGTTGGTTGCCGATCCATTATTGAAGAACGAATTGCCCCGGGGCAGTTAAAAAGTGTTTTCCGGAAGTCACGATAAGGAGAATCGGATGGCGCGTATAAATGCATTGATTATGGGAGCTTTGTTCTTTGTCGTCACCGGATGTGGCTGGGGCCCGTCATCTGTCACCCATCCGCAGAAGCATTCTGCGGACCGGATCCCCGATCAGATGTCAAGCGAATCGGATAAGTTGGACCAAGTCCAAAAGCAACTGCGGCAAAGCCTGGAACGGGTC
>JBFFHG010000576.1:0-3581 GCA_041557055.1 Desulfosarcinaceae bacterium | reverse complement strand
TAATAGATGCCCATCATTTTCAAGTAAAGAGACACTTATGGCTTTTTATACCAAAACCTACGATATCATTGTGGTGGGGGCCGGCCATGCCGGCTGCGAAGCGGCCCTGGCTGGCGCCCGCATGGGGTGCCGTGTTCTGTTGCTGGCCATTGATCTGGACAAAGTGGCGGCCATGCCGTGCAGCCCCTCCATCGGCGGCATGGCCAAGGGGCAGTTGGTCCGCGAGGTGGATGCCCTGGGCGGCGAGATGGCCAAGATCACCGATCAAACCGCCATTCAATACAAGATGCTCAACACCAAAAAGGGACCGGCGGTGCAGTCTTCCCGCACCCAGAACGATAAAAAGCGCTACCACATGGCCATGAAGGCCGTGGTGGAGCGCCAGCCCAACCTGGATCTCAAACAGGCGTTGGTGGAAAAGCTGGTTGTGGAGAACCATCGGGTGGTGGGGGTCGAAGACCATACCGGGTTCGGTTATCAGGCCCGGGCCGTTATCCTGGCCACCGGTACTTTTCTCAGCGGGCTGGTGCATATCGGTTTCAAGTCCATTCGGGCCGGTCGGGCGGGTGAGTTCGCGGCTTACGGTCTTGCTGATAGTTTGCAGCAGCTCGGATTCCGCCTGGGACGCATGAAAACCGGAACGCCGCCCCGGCTGCATCGCGACAGTATCGATTTTTCAAAATTCGCCGTCCAGGATTTTGATGAGCATCCGCGCCCCTTCTCCTTTTCCAATGATAAATTTGTTTTGCCCCGGGTGCCCAGTTACATCGGCCACACCAATGCGCGCGTCCACCAGATCGTACGCAACAATTTAAATCTTTCCGCTCTATACGGCGGGATGATTCAGGGGGTGTCGGCGCGTTACTGCCCATCGTTTGAGGACAAGATTGTTCGTTTTGCCGACAAGGATCGCCACCAGGTGATCCTTGAACCGGAGGGGCTGGATACCGAGGAGGTCTACGCCAGCGGTTTGGGCAACAGCCTGCCGGTGGAGATCCAGCTTCAGGTGGTGCGATCCGTGCAGGGCCTGGAAGCCGCCGAGATCATGCGACCCGCCTATGCCATTGAGTACGATTACGTGGATCCCCTTCAGCTCAAATCCACCCTGGAGGCCAAAAAGGTGGCCGGGCTCTATCTGGCCGGGCAGATCAACGGCACCTCCGGGTATGAGGAGGCCGCCGGCCAGGGGCTCTGGGCCGGTATCAACGCGGGCTGCAAAATCCAGGGACGGCCGTTTTTTCTCCTGGATCGCTCCCAGGCCTACCTGGCGGTCATGGTGGACGATCTGGTCACCCGGGGCACCAGCGAACCCTACCGCATGTTTACCTCCCGGGCCGAATACCGTCTCATATTAAGGGAGGACAACGCCGATTTCCGACTTATGCGGATCGGACATGAACTGGGCCTGGTATCGGCGGATACCCTCAAAGAGATGCGGGAACGTAAAAGAGCCGTGGCGCAAGAGATTGAACGGGTACGCCGTACCGTGATAAAACCCTTGCCCCAAGTCAATGATTTCCTTGAATCCAAGGGAAGCACAACCATTGCCAATGGTCTGCATTTGGATCAATTGGTCAAACGGGCTGAAATGGGCTATGACGCGGTGGCGGAACTGGCCCCGAATCCTCAAACCGTGGACCCGCGGGTGGCGCGCCAGGTCGAGATCGAAATCAAATATGAGGGCTATATCAAACGACAAATGACCGAGATTGAACGCTTCCGGCATTTGGAGCAGATCCGGTTGCCGGAGGATTTCGATTATCAGGGGGTTCACGGCCTTTCCAACGAACTCAAGGAAAAGCTCTCCGCTGTGCGCCCCGCCTCCCTGGGGCAGGCGTCGCGCATTTCCGGAATCACCCCGGCCGCCATCTCGGTCCTGATGATCGCCCTAAAGGCATTGGGAGCGAGAAAAACAGCTTGAGTATGTCAGCCACAGTGTCCGCAAACGGCATCGGAACCTTGCATCGGGCCCAATTTTGGGCCGTTTCCTGCATGGGCACGCGTTAACAGCAGCAAACCGGATATGGGGCGAACCAATTGATATGCAAAACGGTTTCAATATCGTCAATCTGGGGGTTGCAACCCTGAAAAATATCAATCTGACCATCGAACCGGGGCAATGCGCGGGACTTGCCGGCCCTTCGGGAAGCGGCAAAAGTCTTTTCCTCAGGGCGGCGGCCGATCTGGACTCCCACGAGGGCGGCGTGTGGCTGGACGGCGTGGCGGCGGATCAGATGCCGGCGCCCCAATGGCGGCGTCAGGTGGGGTTGCTGCCGGTCGAAAGTGCCTGGTGGCACGATACGGTTGGGTCTCATTTTGACAGCGTGCCCCATGGGTGGCTGAAGGAACTCGGTTTTGACGTCGAAGTGCTGGATTGGAAAATCAGCCGCCTTTCCAGTGGTGAACGGCAGCGTTTGGCCCTTCTGAGATTGCTGGTCCTGCAACCCAGGGTGCTGCTTCTGGACGAACCCACCGCCAATCTTGATCGCGCCAATATCAAACGGGTTGAATCGCTGCTGAACAGTTGTCGTCAATCCCGCAGCCTGATAATTATCTGGGTCAGTCACGACCTGGACCAGCTTCAGCGCAATTGCGCGCCCATCTATATGGTTGAGACCAACCGGATCGTTCTTTTTCAAAATCAAACCGCCGTGGGGGAGGGGCTATGACTGTCATTACCTTGACTCCGGCGGACCTGGCCATCGCCGCCGGACTCGTTTTGCTCCTGGCCCTGCTCTCCTGGCGCATGAACCTGGGGTTGGTCCGCCAATTGTTGGTTGCGGCCCTGCGCACCACCGTTCAACTGTTGTTGATCGGTATGATTCTCAATGCCCTGTTCGCCCATGTGCACTTGGGGTGGATGACTCTTATGGCCGCGATCATGCTGCTGGCTGCCGGACGGGAGGTGACGGGGCGCCAGAAACGCCGGTTTGTCGGGGGGTGGGGCTTTGGCATGGGCACTCTGTCCATGTTTGTTTCCTCCTTTGCCATCACCATTCTGGCATTGAATGCGATCATCTCTGTGGATCCCTGGTATGAACCCCGGTACGCCATTCCCCTTCTGGGCATGATGCTGGGCAACACCATGAACGGCATCGCCATCGGACTGGACCGGTTGACAACCACGGCCTGGGATCAGCGATCGCTCATCGAGGGCCGCTTGATGCTGGGGGCGGCCTGGAGCCAGGCTATTGAAAACATACGGCGGGATAGCGTGCGCAGTGGCTTGATCCCCGTCATCAACGCCATGGCCGCCGCCGGACTGATCAGTCTGCCAGGCATGATGACCGGGCAGATCCTGGGCGGCAATCCGCCCATGGAGGCCGTCAAGTACCAGATTTTGATCATGTTCCTGATTGCCGGAGGTACCGGATTGGGCACCATGGCCGCAGTCTGGTTTGGCTCCCGACGCCTTTTTGACAAACGGCAGCGGCTGCGGCTGGATCGGCTTCATTGATTCTTAGAGGCCCCGCTGTTTTTTGGAACCACGTACAGGGCGCTTACACCCTGAGCGCCGCACAACAAACCAACGCCTTGACATATGGGGACCAACTTATTATTTTCATACAAAATTTAATTTG
>JBFFHG010000575.1:0-3598 GCA_041557055.1 Desulfosarcinaceae bacterium | reverse complement strand
GCGACTCATGGTCAAATCTTTGATTTGGTTAAAATTTCATTTGGCATTCCCTTAATTGACTTTCCCCGGAGGGGTTGTTAAAAAGGCCGGATGGAATCAGGGAACGTGGTGGAATTTATCGACAGCCAGAAAATCATCTGTGCTGCGGTCTTGGAGATTAAAGCGTTGCGCCTGCGCCTGCTGACCGAGAACAATCGGGAGGTCAAGCTGGCGGTGGGGCGCTTGACGCACCGTTCCCGCCAATGCCTGGACCCGGCCATGGGACGCGAAAAACTGGCCGCCGATCTAAAAAGGATTGGCGCCCACCGGCGCGCCTTGAGCGAGCAGGTCGATATTCAGGAGCTGTGGGAGGTTCTCAACAGCGAGCAGGAGTGGATCGATCTGGCCACCATGACCGCTTTTTGCTTCCCGGACAGTGTGGACAGCGATCATGAATCAGCCGTCATCAGGGCCTTTTTCAACGACCGCCTCTACTTTAAATTCAACCAGGACCGCTTTTTCCCCCACACCGCCGAACAGGTCGAACAGATCATCGCCCAGCGGGAGGCCGAGGCCCGCCAGGAGCGCCTTCTGGGCCAAGGGGCCGCCTGGCTGCAAAAAACGCTTGAAAATAAAAGCACGCCGCCGCCGGAGGCGTCCGAAGCCATCTGCGAAATCATGGCGTCCTACTATCTTTTTGATAAAGAAAGCCCCCACAAGGATACGGCCCGGGCCATATTAAAAAAAGCGGGGGCCGGATCACCTTCGGCCATTTTCACCTTTCTCTCCAAGGTGGGGGTCTGGGACCGGGATGAAAACCTGGACCTGCTGCGCTATGGCATCAAACCCGAATTCTCCGGGGAAGTCGAGGCCCACACCGGCACCCTGTGCTGCAATGCCGGCATGGTGCTCAACGACCGCCGGGATTTGCGCGACCTGCCCATGATGACCATCGACGGCCCCTCCACCCAGGATTTCGACGATGCCGTCAGCATCACCCGGCAAGGCGATCACCATGTGGTGGGCATTCATATCACGGACGTGGGCCATTTCGTGGCCAGGGACGACCCCCTTGACCAGGTGGCCCGGGAGCGTTGCAGTTCCATCTATATGCCTGACGGTAAAATCTCCATGCTGCCCGCCAGGCTGTCCGAAGATATCAGCAGCCTCAAGGCGGGTCAGGAACGACCGGCCATCAGCACCCTGGTCCACATCACGGCCAAAGCCGAAATCCTTGGTTACGAAATCGTTCCCAGCCTGATCCGCGTTCAGCGCCAATTGACTTTTCAGGACATGGATTCCATGGTGACCGACGACCCCATGGCGCAAGCCATGTACGCCATCGCCCAAAGCTACCGGCAGTACCGTCTGAGCAACGGTGCCCTGCTCATCGATCTTCCGGAGATCAGTGTTTGGCTGCAACCCGACGGCACCCCCATGATATCCGTCTTGAACCGGGAGAGCCCGGGTCGCATGCTGGTCTCGGAATTAATGATTCTGGCCAATGAGTTGGCGGCCCGCCTCCTGACCGAACATAAGCTGCCGGCCATCTACCGTTCCCAGGCCGAACCCCGCGAGCGTCTCTTCGACCAGAACGGCGGCAGCCTCTTTCAAAATTGGATGCAGCGCAAGCAGATCAGCCGTTTCGCCTTGAGCAGTTCGCCGGAGCGGCATTCCGGGCTGGGGTTGCCCAGCTACGTCACCGCCACCTCGCCCATCCGGAAATTCTCCGACCTGGTCACCCAGCGTCAACTGCGCGCCGTGGCCGGCCTGGAATCCCCTTACACCCGGGAGCAGATCGATTTTCTGATTGCTTCATCGGAACAACCCCTGTCGGAAGTGGGCCGCATCCAATACCGCCGGCAGCGCTACTGGCTTTTAAAATACCTTCAAACCCGCACCGGGCGGAAAGAAGAGGCCCTGGTGCTTTTCAAACGCCGCGACGGATATGTTGTCCTGCTTCAAAACCACATGCTCGAATGCCTCCTGTCCGGCGCCGAAGGCATTACCCTGAGACCCGAAGACCTGATCCAGGTCACCCTGCAGCACGTCAATGCCCGCAACAATGTCATCAATGTCTCTTTCGGATAAACCCCATCCAAAAATATTTGAGAGATAAGACTCTCGGACTTCGGCCGTAAGAATCCAAAAGAAAACGCCTTTTTTGATTTTTTTTATATTTGACAAAAAAAATAGCGGCATGTACAAAAATCACCTGATTCTCATTTTCGACTTCCCAGAATGCCCGCAACCGGACCAGATTGTAAAATTCGCTCGATTTTAACCAAGAACATAGAGAGGATTGGTATTCATGAGTTTTGACGCATTTATAAAGATCGACGGAATTGAAGGTGAAAGCACGGATGACAAACACCAGGGATGGATTGAAGTTCTTCACTACGACATGGGACTGACCCAGAAGAGTTCGGCAACGGCCAGCAGCGCAGGCGGCGCCAGTACGGAGCGCGCTGCGTTCCAGGATTTCAACTTCACCAAACTGCTGGACAAAGCCACGCCCAATTTGGCCCTGGCCTGTGCGGCCGGCACGCACATCGACAAGATTACCGTTGAGATCTGCCGGGCCGGTGCCGAAAAAGTGCGGTTCATGGCGTATGAGATGAGCAATTGCATCATCAGCAAGGTTTTAATGGAGTCGGGCGGTGATTTCCCCTTCGAAAACGTGGGCATCAATTACGGAAGCGTTAACTGGTGCTACACACAACAAAAGCGGGCGGGCGGCGGCGCGGCCGGAAACGTGGCCGCGGGTTGGGATCTGCAAAAAAATTGCAAAGTATAGGGGGACCCGTCATGACTGCTGATAACAAATCGTTTTATTTTTATTTTAAAGAGAATATGGAGGCTTTGGGTTTGCCGGCACCGGAATCTCTTTTTGAAACAGTTTCATCCGCAACGGCAGCGATTACCGCTTTAGCCGCCGCTCTTAAAAATTACGGGCCGCAGGCCACTATGGGTCAACTTGCCAAAGCAACAGTGGCGACAGGTGCTGCATCCCCTGCTGCGGCTGTTATTTGTGATAAGGGCGCGGTATTTGCAGGATGCCTTGCTTCTTTTTATGTGGGTGCCTGCATTGGCAGCTTAGCGGTCGCAACCGGCAAATCTCTTTCTGGCGGTCTGAGCATTGTCGATATTTTCGACTGTGCAAAAAGCCACGATATTCCAACGCCGCCTTCGTTTCAGAAAACATTGATCAGCTATCCCGAGATATGCAATGCTGGCTTAAGAAACAGCGCAAGAGTTGCCGTGCGTAAAGCGCAATGGAAAAAACTGGCGGTGGCTTAACATGATGAAATCAAATGAATTAAAGCGCATAACAGATATATTAAAAATATTAAGCGGCTTATTAATCAGCTTATTGGTGTTTGCCGTTATGTACATCATGGTCAACCGCCATGGCTTTGCGCCAACGATATTTTTGATTTTGGGCATAATAATGATCGTTGATTTCATAAACACTAATTTTTTAAGGCACAAAGGCAAATACCCACCCAAAGGGCAAGTAACCATAGATGACGTTGTGCGCTTTGTTTCTGAGGGAAAGACGATCCTCGCCCTGCGTGCTTATCGTGAATTGCATAATTGTGGCGTGATAGATGCGGAG
>JBFFHG010000574.1:0-3599 GCA_041557055.1 Desulfosarcinaceae bacterium | reverse complement strand
CCGAGAAAAAAACGACACTCCGCATCCCGCCAAAAGGCCAACGGGCGGCCACGCATCAGTTGATAATGTAAAGAAAAATTGATGCCTGCCAAAACCATGAAAACAATAAAAACGATATCGAAATAGAGACTGTCGTATTGTGCAATCGAAGCGTTTTGAGTGGAAAAGCCCCCTGTGGGCATGGTGGTAAAGGCATGACAGAGAGCATCAAAAAAACTCATTTTACCGATCATCAGAAAAATAACCTGGGCGATTGTCAGGATGGCGTATACCTTCCATAAAATCACGGCGGTATCTCGAATGCGCGGTTTGAGCTTGTCCGGAACAGGGCTGGGCACTTCAGCCTTGTATAATTGCATGCCACCTACCCCCAGAAAGGGCAGAATTGCAATGGAGAGCACAATTATCCCCATGCCCCCCAGCCATTGAATAAAACTCCGCCAAAAAAGCAAACCTTTGGGCAAAGCCTCGATATTGCTCAAGACCGAAGCGCCGGTGGTCGTAAATCCGCTGACGGATTCAAACAAGGCATCAACAAAGCTCCAACTGCTGCTGTCAAAGTAAAATGGCAGGGCGCCAAAGAGCCCAACAGCCGTCCAGCCCACAGCGACAATGGCCATCCCCTCACGTTGACTGATGTGGGCCACCTGTGCATTGCGAAAAAGAGCGTAAAGACAAAAACCGGTGGCGATCGTAATCCCCATGGCATATAGAAATGAGCGGGCACCGCCATCATGGTAATAAAAACCGGTGATCAAAGGCAGAATCATGGTCAGCCCGAAAAAAAGAATAAGCGTGCCGACCACATATAATATGTAGCGCCAGCGCATCAGAAATACTCCAGTTTGACGGCCAATATCTTTTCAATACCATCGACGGCCCGTCTCTGCGCAAAAATGATGACACGGTCGTCAGGCTCAATGATGCTCTCTCCGGTGGGGATAATAATGTGATCTTTGCGAATGATGCCGGCCACAATGGCGCCTTTGGGAAAAGCGACGCGTCTTAACGGCTTGGCCACAATATCAGAGGTTTCCAAGGCTACGATCTCCAATGCTTCGGCCTGTTCGCCTTTCAATGAGATGGCAGATAGCACCTTTCCCCTGCGAATATGCTGTAAGATGGTATTGATGGCTGATAATCTGGGGCTGACCACCTGCTCAATACCGATGGCCGTCATCAATGGGAAGTAACTGAACTTGCTGATTTTGGTTATCGTTTTACGGGCCCCTAATCTGCGGCTGAGCAGAGAAGAGAGGATATTGGTCTCTTCGTCGTTGGTAAGTGTGACCACAACATCCATATCGCCAATATTCTCTTCACTGAGCAGGCTTTGATCCGAACCATCGCCGTGAAGCACCACAGCCTTATTCAAACGTTCGGCTAAATTTGCACAACGCTCTGTTTTTTTGTCTATAATTTTACAATAAATCGATTGCTCTTCAAGCTGAACAGCCAGACGGTACCCGATTCTCCCTCCGCCGATAATGAGCACACGCTTGACAGGCTCGACATGTTTGTCAAAAATTGAAAGGGTCTCTATAAGATGTTGGTCTTCACTGATAAAATAGATCAAATCACCGGCCATCAGACGGTCCTTGCCTCGAGGGATGATCACCTCTTCATCGCGAACAATAGCGGCAATCAACAACCTTTTATCACCGATCAGATCGGGAATTTCGACCAGACGTGCTCCGGCCAGGCGCGAATCCGACCCCAAATAGATTCCAACGAATTTGATCCGGCCGTCGGCGAATTCCCCCACATCCACGGCGCCCGGCACACGCATCAGTCTTATAATGGTTTTGACAACTTCTATCTCCGGATTGATTACCGTTTCAATATGCGGCGCCTGTTCACGGAACGCTTCATAATAGTCGTCGAAATCAGCACCTCGCAGGCGGGCCAATTTCTTGGTACCGGGGGAAAGCATGTTGGCCACAAGGCAGGCCACAAGATTGGTTTCGTCGCTGTTGGTTACCGCCAGCAGAATTTCAGCCTCTTTGATGCCGGCCTCTTCCAGAACAGTCGGACTGCTTCCGGAACCGATAATGGTTTGAACATCAATATCATCGGCCACCCTTCGAACCGCTTCCGCGTTTTTATCGACAACAACGACCTCTTTATTTTCAAGGGCCAGCCGGCTGGCGATATGATAACCGACTTCACCAGCGCCAACGATCACAATTTTCATCGTGGATCACCTC
The DNA here is from genome assembly GCA_041557055.1 of Desulfosarcinaceae bacterium. Classification (GTDB taxonomy): domain Bacteria; phylum Desulfobacterota; class Desulfobacteria; order Desulfobacterales; family Desulfosarcinaceae; genus JARRKU01. The sequence continues at coordinate 1,392 of JBFFHG010000574.1, read as the reverse complement.
AGAAATTTGTTACTCTTTCAAATTGTTCTCGGGAATAATTATTACTTGTGGCCCAAGGTGTGCGAACTTTACTATAGCGTCAGAAAAGTGTCAAATCCAGACGTCCGGAATAGAGGTCTCAACATGGTGAACGACTCGAAATTCGTCTACCATCGTATAAGCATGGCGCCATATGTGAAACCAGCCCCAAAAGCATCCAGCAGAAGCAGTTGCCCCTTTTGTATGCGACCGTCCCGGACGGCTTCATCCAGTACAGTGGGGATTGTAGCGGCCGAGGTGTTGCCATATCGATCAACATTAATCAGGACCTTCTCAAATGGAAATCCCAACCGCTGCGCCACAGCTTCCAGGATTCTCTGATTGGCCTGATGGGGAACGAACCAATCCACATCCTTGACACTAAGCCCATGGCTGGTGAGCGCCAATTGTGCAAAATCGGTCAAAGTTCGAACGGCGACTTTAAATATTTCACGGCCGTTCATCACCATCTTGCTGTCATTGCAGCCGGTTTGTGCGGCAATATCCTGCTCACCCTGATGAAATGGCGGAACATAAAGCAGATCCCAGTATTTACCATCCGAACTCAGATGCCAGGATAAGATTCGGTGCTCACTGTCCGATGGCGCACGCTCCACGATAGCCGCACCGGCCCCATCTCCAAAAAGAATACAAGAGCCTCGATCCTCCCAATTCAGATAAGGGTGGATAACTTCCGAACCCACAACCAGAATGGTCCGGCTTTGTCCGGTTGAAATAAACTGGGCCGCTGTTACCAACCCGTAAACAAAACCTGAACAAGCCGCATTGATATCCATGGCCCAGGCCCGATTGGCGCCGATTTTATGTTGTACCCAACATGCGGCGGACGAAACCAAAACATCCGGCGTGCAAGTCGCCAGAATAATCTGATCCAAATCCTGAGCCGATCGATCAGCCATTTCCAAAGCTTTAACAGCCGCATCGGCAGCCAGAGAAGCATTGGGCCTTAGATCTTTCGTCAAATCGGCATAGCGTCGCTCGTGAATCCCGGTCCGTTCACGAATCCATTTGTCATTGGTTTCAACACCCAGCGAGGCCAATTGTCTCGACAAATCCGCATTGGTCACCCGGTGGTCGGGAAATGCGGATCCGGTACCTGTGATTCTGGCAGCAAACGTCATAGAAAGCGATCTATCTCCGGATGGCAATCCAGTGGATTTGGCGTTTTTACACAAAACACTGAATTTATTTAATTAATACAATCTCCAGATTCTTACATCAAACAAATATTTGTATTGAAATCCCCTTCGGATGTCAAGGATTTTCTATTAACCATTACAATCGTTCCAACAGCTTCGTGTGAATATTATCGAAACCACCGTTGGACATGATCAAGAGCACATCCTGAGGCCT
>JBFFHG010000573.1:0-3605 GCA_041557055.1 Desulfosarcinaceae bacterium | reverse complement strand
CCGGAGGAGATCGACGAGCTGTTCGAGCCCATAACATCAAGATATGGGATAGAAATCGTTTATAAGATCGACGAGAATTTCGCGCCGATACTTATCGGAGGAAACCATGCACAGTTCAGCAAAGCCAAGCCAATCGATGGCTACGCCCTGGCAAAGTGTCCACATGTTTTAGAAAAAGCACTTGCAATATATCCGGTTAAAGTCGTTAAAGAGCATCTGAACGCCATTTATTTTGCTAAAGAGATAGATCAAAACGGGTTCAAGGTCGCCGGCACATATGATCAATTCAGACGGATTATCTATTTGGTTAACGATGGGCGTCAACCTGATCATTTTTACATTTCTACTTTTCATCATGAATTCAGCTCTCTTTTGTTGAACAGGTATGGATTTTTGCTAAATCCCTGGTCAGAGCAGAATCCAAAGGGGTTTAAATATCGACGTGAGATATATGATGATTGGAAAAAAGAATATGAAGGGGGAGCAGCCAGAGAGATAATACCTGCCTATGAAGACGGTTTTATACGGTTATACGGTCAAACCAACTTTGAAAATGATTTTAATGAATACGCCGCCATGATATTCACCCATCCGCAAAAGTTCAAAAAGATCATGGGCAAATATCCCCGGGTGCGCGGCAAGTTTCTGCTTTTTCTCGATTTTTACCGGAAGATCGATCCCGTTTTTACCGAAGCGTATCTTTTGGGTGAAAAACAATGAAGGGGCTGTGGCCCCTGCGGTCCCGGCAGCGGACCGCAGGGTTGCGGCGTCTCCCCGGGCCACGCTGCGGAACGGGCAGCCTTGATCCGGATAGATTTTTCTGTTTGATCGGGTTTAAAGCGATGTGGCGCAAAGTGGTCATGGTTTCAGGGCATGGTCTTTGCGCCCACGGCACCGCTCCTCAGTTGTGGATTTGTTTAATATATTCAGGTGTTTGTCTGGCGGCAGCCAAATTGGTGTAATATCAGCCGGTTGTATGGCCAAAAGGGTTTAGAGGCCCTGTTCGTACGCGCATATTATTGTTCCAATAAAGGCCCTGGTTCGGCAAAGGTAACAACTTGCTGCGCCCGGTCTTTTTTGATAGGTTAACGCAACCTAATAACATGGCATGCGCCTGCCCGATGGCGGCGCGCCCTTGAATATGCGGGATACAATGGCCAAACAAGTCAGCACATCCAAGATTCTTAAAAAACGGGCACGCAAACAGCGGGGCGGGTTATCCAGAATTATAAAATGGTCTCTATGGGTTGTGGCGATATTGATGCTCATGGGGGCCGCTGTAACCGCCGGGTTTTTTTTCTATCTCAGCAAGGATCTGCCCAAGATCAGTTCGCTCAAAGATTATCGTCCCTCGATCATCACCACCGTGCTTTCCGATGACAATCAGAAGATTGCCGAATTTTATAAGGAGCGCCGCATTGTGGTGCCTCTGGAAAGCATCCCCAAACAGTTGCAACAGGCCTTTATCGCTGCCGAAGACGCCCGTTTTTTCAAGCATCAGGGTATTGTTTTTTTCAGCATTCTGCGCGCTTTTTTCAAAAATCTGGAGGCCGGCTCCATTGTTCAGGGAGGCAGCACCATCACCCAGCAGGTGACCAAAAGTTTTCTTTTGACACCTGAAAAGAGCTACGAACGCAAGATCAAAGAGGCCATTCTGGCCTATCGCATCGATAAAACCTTCAGCAAAGAGGATATCCTCTATCTTTATCTCAACCAGATCTATCTGGGCCACGGCGCTTATGGGGTTCAGGCGGCCGCAGGGAACTACTTCGGCAAGTCGGTGAATGAGCTGAATCTGGCCGAAGCGGCCATGATGGCCGGTCTGCCCCAGGCCCCCAGCCGCTATTCGCCCTTTCATTATTCCGAAAGGGCCAAGCAGCGTCAGATTTATGTGCTCAACCGGATGGTGGCTGAAGGTTTTATAACGGACCTGCAGGCCTCCGAAGCCATAAACACGGTGTTGGACATTCGGCCGCGGCGCAACTGGTATCTTGAAAAAGTGCCGGTTTACACGGAACATATACGCCGCTATGTGGAAAAAAAATATGGTGAGGCGGCGCTTTACACCCAGGGTTTGAAGATTTATGCCGCCGTCAACGTGGAAATGCAAAAGACCGCCCGTCTCCAGATCCAGGAGGGTTTGAAGGCGCTGGATCGGCGCCAGGGCTACCGGGGACCGTTGCAACAACTCAAAACCGATGAAATCGAAGCCTTCTCTCTGGAGCTTGAGAAGGCGCAGGTGTTACAGCCCCTTGAACCCGGCGCGGTCACAAAAGGGGTGGTGATCGATATCGATGATAAAGCCGGCAAGGTAACGGTGCGCATGGGACGTCAGCGCGGCGTCATTGGCATCAAGGATATGCGCTGGGCGCGCAAACCCGATTTTGATGTGGCCCACTACCAAGCCAAACTGAGCCGGCCGAGCCAGGCCCTTTTCGTGGGTGACGTGGTTTTGGCCGAGGTCAAAGAGCATGACCCCAAGGCCGACCTTTGGAACCTCTCCCTGGACCAGGTGCCTGAAGTCCAGGCTGCCTTGATGTGTATCGAAGCGGGCACCGGACTGGTAAAAGTGATGGTGGGGGGCCGCGATTTCACGCAAAGCCAGTTTAACCGCGCTATCCAGTCCCGGCGCCAGCCCGGATCGGCGTTTAAGCCGGTCATCTATTCCGCCGCTCTGGATAAGGGGTATACGCCGGCCACGATGATTATCGACTCTCCCGTTGTATTTCAAGACGAAGAACACGATGTTACCTGGAAACCCAAAAATTACGGTAAGAAGTTTTATGGACCGACCTTGCTGCGCGAAGCGTTGGCCAAATCCCGCAACGTTATCACCATTAAAATTCTTCAGGATGTGGGTATCGATTATGTGATAGACTACACCGCAAGGCTGGGCATTGAATCACCCCTCAATCGCGATCTTTCCATCGCCCTGGGATCGTCGGGCGTGTCGCTTCTGGAGATCGTGCGGGCCTATTCGGTGTTCGACAATCTGGGTTATCTGGTTCAGTCGGCGTTCATCACAAAAATTGAGGACCGTTTCGGCAATATTCTCGAGGAGATGAACCCCGTTCGCAAAAAAGTCATCGAAGAGAGCACCGCCTACATCATGACCAGCCTGCTGGAGGGTGTGATCAAATTCGGAACAGGGAAACGTATCCGAATCCTGAAACGGCCCGTGGCCGGCAAGACCGGCACCTCCAACAACCTGAATGATGCCTGGTTTGTGGGCTATACCCCGCGTTATATCACCGGTGTGTGGGTGGGCTTTGATCAGGAACGATCCCTGGGGGTGGGGGAATCCGGCTCCCGGACGGCCAGCCCCATTTGGCTTGGATTCATGCAGGAGGTCCTGAAGAATGAGCCGGTGCGTGTCTTTCAGGTGCCTGAAGGCGTGGTGTTCGCCAAAATTGATGCGGAAACCGGCAAGCTGCCCATTCCGGAATCCAAAAAGACCATTTTCGAATGTTTTAAGGAGGGCACCGCGCCGACCGAATACACGCCCAAACCCGGATCCATCACCGAACCGGAGCAGTTTTTCAAGCAGGATATGTGATATCCTCAATTTGCATCAGGGAGAATTCAAGGGCCCTTTTAACGAATTG
>JBFFHG010000572.1:0-3606 GCA_041557055.1 Desulfosarcinaceae bacterium | reverse complement strand
TTTTTATTTACAAATATGCTCACGTGTCTCTCTCCCTTAGTGGTATTGGCTACTGGATTGCGGCTTTAAGCTTCTCTGCGGCATCTTTGAGGTCTTTGGCATTGATCAGTTCCAGCCCTGATTCAGCCAGAATTTTGCGCCCCTCGGCCAGATTGGTCCCCTCCATGCGGATAATGACCGGAACCCGCATTCCGACTTTCCGGGCAGCCTGCACCACACCGTTGGCCAAACGGTCGCATCTTAAAATACCACCGAAGATATTGATCAGAATGGCTTTGACATTTTGATCGTTCTGCAGAATTCGAAAGCCGTTTTCAATCTGTTCGGCACTGGCGCCGCCGCCCACATCCAGGAAATTGACCGGTTTGCCGCCGGCAAATTTGATGCAGTCCATGGTGGCCATGGCCAGTCCGGCCCCATTGACCATGTTGCCCACATTGCCGCCGGCGCCCAGGTGAATATAGTTCAAACCGTATTTTGAGGCTTCAACCTCCGTGGGGTCTTCTTCATCCAAATCGCGGTATTCCTGAACATCCGGGTGGCGATAGAGGGCATTATCGTCAAAATCCATTTTGCCGTCCAGCGCGATCACGTTGTTTTCGGCCGTCAGAACCAATGGATTGATTTCAACCAGCGAGCAATCATAGTCAACCGCCAGATTGAAAAGGTTCTTCAACAGGATCATGAAGGATTTATGGCTCTCTTTGGGCAGATTGAGGCCGTAAGCCGCATTGCTCAGATGATAATTTCGAATGCCCACATTGGGGTCCACGAAAAGTTTAATGATCTTTTCAGGGGTCTTGGCAGCCACATCCTCGATATCCATACCGCCGGCCTCGCTGGCCATGATGATCATTTTGGCGGTGGCCCTGTCGGGCAGGATGCTCAGATAGAGCTCTTTGCTGATATTCAAGCCCTGCTCAATGAGCAGTTTTTTGACCAGTTTGCCTTCCGGGCCGGTCTGCTTGGTCACCAGGGTCATGCCCAGAATCTGCCGGGCGCAGGTTTCAAACGCAGTCTTATCTTTGACCACTTTAACGCCGCCGCCCATGCCGCGGCCGCCGGCATGAATCTGGGCTTTGACCACCACCGGATAGGCGCCCAGCTTTTGGGCAACCCCTGAGGCCTCCTCCACGGTGAAGGCCACCGCGCCGTCAGGTACAGCCACGCCGTTTTTTCTGAACAATTCTTTGGCCTGGTATTCATGAATTTTCATGGATATACCTCTCTCTTCTGCTTTTATGTATCGTCTATATCGAAAAAATAAATGGAAGTTCGGGGAACGCTAACGGTGCCTCGGAAGCAAAAACAAGCGCATGGGGCCGCCATGGGCGCCGGCATTGGCCCCATGCGCTTGTTAACGATGTTTCAATTGGATTTTATCCGATGACACAAAGGACATCGCCTTTGGCCACAGAGTCGCCGCTCTTGTAGTTGATAGCCTGGATCGTACCGCTGCAAGTCGCCGGCAGAGCATTTTCCATCTTCATGGCCTCCAGAATCAATACGGTTTCGCCTTCGCTGACCGCATCGCCGACGTTCTTTTCGTAGCTGACGATCATACCCGGCATGGGAGCTTTCATGGCGTTGCCCGAAGCAGCCGCCGCAGCGGGTTTGGCTGCGGCAGGTGCAGGTGCGGCTGGCGCAGCGGCCGCTGCTGGCGGGGCTGCGGCAGGTGCAGGGGCTGCCGCCGGGGCGACAGGTGCCGGGGCTGCCATGGGCACGGCGCCGGCGGGCAATGTAATCGCAGGCGCGCCGCCGGTGGGCTCAACTTCGACATTGAAGTATTCATTGTCCACAAAAACATTGAAAGTGCGCATGGCTTCGCCCTTGCCGGGTGTCCCGGATTTCTTTTCGATGAGTTCGCCGGCTTTGGCCTTCTTAATCAGCTCATCCTTCTTTTTGACCTGCTCCAGGGTAATCGGTTTCACACTTACGGGCGGCTCTTCAATACCGTATTTCCACTGCAGAAACTTCTTACCGGTCACCGGGAACAGGGCATAGGTGATCAGGTCGTCCGTATCCACGGCCAGGTCGCCGATCTCGGCTTTGGCTTTTTCCAACTCGGGCTCCAGCACCTCGGCCGGACGGCAGGTAATGGGATCTTCGCCCCGGGCGTACCCCTTGAGCGCTTTTTCCTGAACCTGCGGGTCGATGGGCACGGCGGTCTTGCCGTAAAGGCCGTAGCACAGATCCTTGACCTGTCCGGTGATCATCTTGTAGCGCTCATTCGGTGTATCATGCAGCACGTTGTTGACGGTCTGAACGCCCACGATCTGACTGGTGGGGGTCACCAGGGGAATTTGCCCCAGCTCTTTACGCACCCGCGGCAGCTCTTTGTAAACTTCGTCGATCCGGTCCAGAGAATCCATCTCGCGCAACTGGTTCACCAGGTTGGAGAGCATGCCGCCCGGGGTCTGGTGCAGCAGGACGTTGATGTCGATGATGGACATCTTGGAGTCGTCCAGCAGATGTTTATATTTGGGCATGACCTTCTTTTCCAGAATGTCGTTGATGGCGGCCAGCAGCTTGATGTCGAAGCCGGTGTCGCGGTTGGTGCCCAGCAGGGCCATCACCAGCGGCTCCACAGCGGCGTGGGAGGTGCGGTAGGCGTACGGCGTCATGCAGGTGTCGATAATGTCCACGCCCGCCTCGATGGCCTTGAGATGGCTCATGGGAGACATGCCTGAAGTAAAATGGCTGTGCAGATGAATGGGCGCCTTACAGCTCTCCTTGAGGGCCTTGACCAGATTGTAGGCGTCGTAAGGCGCGATCAAACCGGCCATATCTTTGATACAGATGGAGTCGGCGCCCATGGATTCCAGCTCCTTGGCCTTGTTGACGTAGTACTCCAGGTTGTAGACTTCGCCTCCCAGGCGCGGTTCGGTCAGCGTGTAGCAGATGCAGCCCTGGAAATGCTTGCCGCATTTTTTAATCTGCTTCACCACGGTCTCGAAATTGCGGTAGTCGTTAAGGGCGTCAAAGGTGCGGAAGACATCCATGCCGTTTTCCGCGGCCCGGTCCACAAACGCAAAGGCCAGATCATCGGCGTAGTTGCGGTAGCCCACCAGGTTCTGGGCGCGCAGCAACATGGAGAAAGGGGTCTTTTTGATATAACGCTTAAGGGTCCGCAGCCGTTCCCAGGGATCTTCGTTCAAAAAGCGGTGCATGGTGTCAAAGGTGGCGCCGCCCCATGTCTCGATGGCCCAGAACCCCACCTCATCCATCATCTCGGCCACGGGGATCATATCCTCAGTACGGCCGCGGGTGGCAAACAGGGATTGGTGGCCGTCACGCAAACTCAGATCTTCTATTTTGACAGGGTTTTCCGCTTTGGGACGATCCTTGCCGTAATTCATGGTGGTCATTTTAACTTGGTCGCTCATCGTTCAGGTCTCCTCTGGCTTATTCGTTAATCTTTAAAATCTATTGATCGACCGTCCGTTCAATTTGCCTCTTTTCAACGGATGCCGGCTCAAGGGGCTTTTCCATCCGCCCCCTTACCCGCGGCGAGAAGCGGTAAACGGACGCTATCTCATGCGACTAAACGCTTTCATCTGCATCAGGTTGCGCATATTCATCATATCCTGACGTCCGCTCTGGCCC
>JBFFHG010000571.1:0-3610 GCA_041557055.1 Desulfosarcinaceae bacterium | reverse complement strand
CTCCACAGGCCGCAGGACGATATTTTTCTTGTAGCGGTTAAGCTCGTTAAAAAAACGTATTCTGGCTTTGTGGGAGAGGGTCATGGCCGATCCCGAGGCTGCCCGCACCTTGCCCATGTCGATCAGGTCCAGAACGGCGTCCTGCAGCACCTCCGAATAGATGTCGATTGTGTTGAAAAAGTCGTTTTGGATGAATCCGCTCAGCACGGCATTGGCCACATCACCGACGCCGGACTGCCACGGCAGGGACTGCGGCATGCGATCACGCCTGATTTCGTGCTCGATGAAATCGAGAAGATGTTCGGCGATCCGCCGGGAAGCCGTGTCCGGCTCATGGAAGACCGCACAGCTATCCTCTTCCTGACTGTAGAGGATGGCCACCACTTTGTTCGGGTCCATCTCGATAAAGGGTTTTCCGATGCAATCGCCCGACCGGTAGATGGGAATGGGCATCCGGTAAGGGGGGTCCTCGGGGATGAAGATATCGTGGATGCCCTCCAGTTCCATGGGCTCCGAGGAGATTTCAATGATGATTTTTTCCGCTTCCCGCACATAGGTGGGGGTGTTTCCCACGGACATGGTGGGGATCATGTGGCCCGTTTCGGTAATCGCCGCGGCCTCGACAACGGCCACATGGGCCGGTCCCCATCCGCCGTCCCGGACTTGAGCCGAGAGCCGGGAGAGGTGGTCGTCCTTGAACTTGATCTCATCGGCGTTGATCAGGGTCCGCATGCTCCGGTTGCTCATGTAGGGGCGGCGCCATCCCACCACGCCGGCCTCCGCCAGAATACCGTCCACGGAGTCGCCGGTTGAGGCGCCCGCAAACAGATTGATCTTAAACTTTTCTCCCTTCTCGGCGCGCCGGACAAGGGCTTGGGGAATTAATTTGGGATAACCGGCCGTAAAGCCGGAAATAAATACGTTGGTTCCATTTTGAATATATTTGCAGGCCTCATCCGGGTCGGCAATTTTGTCCATCAGCGGTTTAAATCGAATACGATCCCTCAACATGAATATCCTCCAGTTCTTGAGTACAGGCTGAACACTTCCGGGTTGGAACTTGGTTGTGTTTTTGGCGCGCTGCCCACCTCATCTTTGTGTTCCTGTAATTAATTTTTCCAACCCACAACCAATGGATGCGGATCAAGTCCGGCATGACGGTGTTGGTCAATCAAATTGCCGCATTAACAAGGATCCGCATCTCATTTTGGCGACTATGCAAATTTAATGACTGTCTGTCAATAACAACTGTATCGGACCATCACAGCATTGTGAGATTGTATTTTTTTAAAAGGCCGTACAGATGGGATTGGGAGATGCCTGACAGCCTGCAGGCTTTTTCGCGGTCGCCCCCGCTCTTTTTGATCAACCGCTTCAGATACGTTTTTTCCGACACCCGCCGATATAGGGAGAGTGTGGGAAATTCACTTTCGGTCTGGGTTGCGGCTTTTTCAAACGAAGATATCTTCCGGGCCGGATCAGCGTCGTAATCCAGCAGAATCGTGCGATATTCGGGCGGTAGATGTTTCGGGTGAATGGTGGGGTCGGAACCTGCTGAGGCCAAGGCGTATTCCAAAACATTGATCAACTCGCGCACGTTTCCCGGCCAATGGTGTGCTGTGAGAATTTTTATTAAATCAGGTGAGATCCCCTTCATGCCGGTGCCATAGTAATGACACATATGATGAATTCGGGTGACCGCGATTTCCTCAATATCCCCTTGCCGATCGCGAAGCGGCGGAAGTTTTATGTGAAGGGCCCCAATTCGAAAGAGCAGGTCTTCCCGGAATCGTTTCTCCGCCACCATTTGGTTCAGATCTCGGTTGGTCGCTGCAACCAGTCGGAAATCCACCGGGATTTCCTGATTTGCCCCCAGGGGGCGAATGGATTTTTCCTGAAGGGCGCGAAGCAATGCTTTTTGGATTTTGGGGGCCAGATCACCGATTTCGTCCAGAAAAAGAGTCCCCCCGTCAGCCTGCTTGATGATGCCTTCCTGACGCGCCGCGGCGCCTGTGAATGCCCCCTTTTCATATCCGAAAAAGATGCCCTCGGATAAGGATTCGGGGATGGCGCCGCAGTCAACCGGGATGAACGTTCCTGATGCCCGTTTGCTGTTTTCATGAATGGCCCGGGCGAACAACTCTTTGCCGGTGCCGGTCTCACCTGTGATGAGCGCACTGGCGTCGATGGCTGAAGCCCTGGCCACATCATCCAGGCAACTGCGTATGGCTGCGGAAGATCCGACGATTTGCTTTCGTTTGAGGGGTACCGGCGCCGTGGCTGCTTTTTTTTCCTTTCGGTAGGCCAGCGCCCTGGAAACCGGCAGCGCGATCTCCTCCATGGTAAAGGGCTTGGTCACATAGTCCCAGGCCCCGTATTTGAATGCCAGCTTGGCCCCGCTGAGATCTCCGGTTCCGGTAATAATGATGACCTCGGGGTTTGACGGCGACTGAATCAGATCGGGCAATATCCGCAGTCCGTTGCCGTCAGGCAATTCCAGATCGAGTAAAATCAGATCATAGCCCTTTTTTTGGGCGAGCTTGAGGCCCTCTTTGGTCGAGCTTGCCGTTGTGGGCGCATGCCCCCAGCTATCGGCAAAGACAAGCAGGAATTGACAAATTTTCGGGTCATCATCAATAATCAGAATATCGGCCATACGACTTTTGAGTGGTCTCTTTTTTTGCGCACATTTTCAATGGCATGGGCCAATTCGCCTGCAAGCAAGGGTTTCATGACAACTTGGGAAATACCGTTGCCCTCTTTTTTCATGGACATAATATTATCGCTGAATCCGGTGCACAAGATGATATTGATATCCGGCCGAATTTTCCTTAAGCGTTGCGCCAGATCCAATCCCGTCATTTTTGGCATAACCAGGTCCGTGATGACCAAATCGAATGTATCCGCATTGGATTCGAACAATGCCAGCGCTTCGTGCCCGCTGGCGGCAGCGGCAACGCAATACCCGATTTGCTCCAGAATCTCCTTTCCGGCGGCAAGAAAACCTTTTTCGTCATCGACAAAGAGAATTTCGCCCCTGCCTTTCTTGGGTACAGGGTAATTGCGCTGCGATTGCACCGCTTTGCCATCGAAGCCGGGGAGCATGACATGGAAGGTGGTCCCTTTATCCGGTTCGCTTGCCACAAGCATGCTGCCCCCCATATTCTTGATGATGCCGTGAATGACGGCCAGCCCCATTCCGGTGCCCTCCCCACGCTTTTTGGTGGTAAAAAACGGCTCAAAGATGCGTTCGATATGTTCCGGTCGAATCCCATGCCCCTCATCGCTCACCCATAGCCGTATGTACCTGCCGGGCCTGAGCCCACCGTATTGTAAATCAGGTTCCGTCTTCAACAGGACCTCCTCCAGCTTGACTTCGAGGAGGCCGCCGTGGGATTTCATGGCATGGGCGGCATTGGTGCAAAGGTTCATGATAATCTGGTGGAACTGGGTGGGGTCGGCCCATATCATGGCGTCCTTCACCTGGATGTCGAGCCTGATTTCAATCGTGGCCGGCAGGGAGGCTCGCAAAAATTTGACTGTCTCTTTCAGGATGGGCGCAATGACGGTGGCCACTTTGGTCATTTCGGTTTGGCGGCTGAAGGCCATG
>JBFFHG010000570.1:0-3610 GCA_041557055.1 Desulfosarcinaceae bacterium | reverse complement strand
CGCCGGCAGATTGTCCGCTTCGGTATCCACGATGAGCATGCGCACGCCGTCGGCCAGCATGATCTCCAGAAAATGGTTGGCCAGACGGTCGGCAATTCCCTGACGGGCAAACGCCGGGTCCACCCCCATCCAGGTCAAATGGCCGTATTTCCAGGCTGATTTGGTTTTGCTGATCACCGTTCCCAGGATGAATCCCACCAGGTGATCGTCTGTTTCAGCCACAAAGCAATATTCCGAGTCGCTTTGAAAGAGTCCGACCACTTCAAACTCATCCCAGGTGCGGTAAAGATTGGGGACTGTGTTGGCGGTGAACAGCTTTTCGCCCAGATGGAACACCGGGGCCAGGTCGTCCAATTCCATGGGGCGTATTTTAAGCCCGACAGCCCGTTTTTTTAGTTCCGATTTCTGCATGCCGGTTTGACAATCTCCTTAAAAATGGTTCTGAAACCACGATAATAAACGTTGCGGATTTGATCTTGCACCTCTAAAAGAGAGGCGAGCGAACCAAATTTGGTAAAAGATATGCTGTTTTTTAATCTTTTTCAACTTGCGATATCGGGAAAAAACGGCCGGACGCATTGAATGGTCGATCGGTGAGCCGGACATAAGATCGTGTCCATCCGCAAACAGGCAAATTTGGTCGAGATCAAGGGCCTGCGAAAAATTTTACCGCAGGCATATGGTTGATATTGCGAGGATAAAATTTTGAACACACACAGATATCGGGCAATTGGCCATTTATGGATGGGCACAAGATATGGTGGACAATGTCCTGCCGCCGCTGTAGATTAAAGGTGGCTGCAAAACCCTGAGATCCGATCATGGTGCCTGGCAAGGTGTTTAATCCCAAAGATGCCAAGTGTGTTTATGCGGTTGGAGAGGACCTTGGAGGGGGAACGGGTTAATCGTTAAACAAGTAAATCCGAAATGTTTTTTCTGGAGGTATATTGATGAATCTTAAATTTTTGCAAGAGACCGAACCCTGGGACTGGCCGGAAGAGGCCGACGGCATGCTGCTCCAGATTCTCGGCAATGAACTGGCTGATCCGGCCCAACGCCTGATTGCCGCGGAGCTGGCCGGCAACCATGTGGTCATGAATGATGCCCTGGCTCGCGTGTTGCTCAAAATTGTGGGCGCTGGTCACGAATCCCAGGAGTTGCGCGGCGCGGCGGCGATCGCCTTGGGTCCGGCGCTGGAGTATGCGGATATGATGGGATTTGAAGATCCCGATGACATCCTGATTTCCGAAACGACATTTCAAAAGATTCGGAAAAAATTGCATAAACTTTACATGGACGCCGGGATTCCCCGCGATGTGCGGCGTCGAATACTGGAAGCCGCGGTTCACGCCCCCCAACCCTGGCATCAGGCTGCCGTGGATGGCGCCTATCCCAGTGACGACCCGGCTTGGCGCCGAACGGCTGTTTTTTGCATGGAATTTATCAAAGGGTTTGATCGCCAGATTCTTGAATCCCTCACAAGTGAAGATCCGCGTATTCACTACCATGCTGTTTGTGCGGCGGGCGCCTGGGCGCTGGATGCCGCCTGGGACCATGTGGTGAGCTTAATCCGTTCGGATACGACCGATATGCCGCTGCTGCTGACGGCTATTGATGCGGTTGCCGCCATTCGGCCGCATGAGGCCGCCATGACCCTCAGTGATCTTGCCGGTTCCGAGGATGAGGATATTACGGCGGCTGTTTTCGAGGCCTTGGCCGCCGTGGGGATGTCTGATGAATTCGATGAGGACGACAATCTTATGGATTAAAAATCACACGAATCGTCTCTGCGCCGGGACTGTTCGCGCCGGCAGATCCATCCAACGGTGGAGATATAGGTAAAGCCCTCTTTGGGCTCCCTGCGCCGTTCGAGATAACGTCTGTCGCTGGAATTGTCCTCTTGCTCAAAATTGACCAGGGCTTCTTTGTATTCCTCTTTATTTTCCATAGGGTACCTCAAAAAATAAAATGTTACGCCCGGCCCACGCTATGTGAGGGGCTGCCTTTTTTTTATGAATCGTTTAGAAATTGAGGGTCGCGGAGCTGGTTTTTTATCCGGCAGCGTCGTGGATTACAGCTAACCCTGTTAACAATATCATGCCACCATTTCAAGGGACCAGACAACAAAATAATTGCAAAATCTAAATTTTTTTTAATCATCAAATGGTAATATGTCAATCCATCCATATTGACAATCCAGGACCATCGTATATTCTAACTCACCAATAAAACAATACAAATTCGATTTACGCACCGGCGCTCAAAAAATATGACCAGTGCGGCGATAGGGTTCAAAAATATTTTTTGACGGATCATAGCCGTCGGGTGTCTGTGCGACCCGTTCCGAGGCATTGTCCTATTTTTTTTTCTTTTTATCGGTGTGTTGGCCGAAGGGATCGAAAAAAGTCTGAAAAGGGTTGATGCCGGTGAAGCTTTTTTGAGCGGCTTTGGACATGTCGAGTCCCATTTCAATCCACTGTTGAAACTGACCATCCATCGCCTGTTTGTGGGCGACGAAATTTTGAAAAACCTGAAGGAGATACTTTTCGAAAAACTCCCCCATCAGGTTGTCGCCATAGCGAATGATTAAATGAAGGAGCGGAACGGGCAGCAGGGCGTTTTTGTTTTTGGCCTCTTCCAAAACGATCTGGGTCAGGATGAAGGCGGTGACGTCTTCCCCGGTTTTGGCATCGATAATGGTCACTTCGCGGCCGTCGCGGATATCGTCGGCCACTTGATTCAATGTTACGTAGGCGCTTTTTTCCGTGTCGTAGAGGCGGCGGTTGGCATACTTTTTCAGGACCACGGGTGGGGGCATATTTTCTCCTTGATAACCTGCCTGAACATGGGCGTTGCATTGCTTTTGTGTGGCGCAATATTTCTATGAAAACCATAATTTGAAAATATTTAAAAGTAAAGACATGAATATATTAAGTATATACAATGAGCGGAATTGACCGGATGGCTTTGATTTTTTAAAAATGGTGCAACGCACAAAAATATTGTTGACATCATGTTTGATGGCCTGTATTGCTTGAACAAGCTGGCAGTTTTACCAAATGGTGCATCGCAATATTTATGAACAATTTGCCAAGCCAAGGGAGGAAAACAAGATGGAGTATGCCCAAATCACCAAACAGATGATCGATCTTCAGAAAATGTCGTTTTTAAACTGGTATGATACCGTTGCCATGTTGCAGGATCAGGCGACTACGGCAATGGATATGGTGCTGGACCAAAGTGCCTGGGTTCCCGAGGAGGGGCGCAAGGCGATTCAAAGCTGGCTGAGTGCCTGCCGGCAGGAAAGGGGACGTTTCAAATCATATGTTGATGAGGGGTTTGTCGGCCTTGAAAAATATGTGTTTGAGGAGAAAAAGGCCGCTCAGACAAAAATCAAAAAACAAGAAGGCTAAACCGATTAAGGGAGGTAGGCAATGATGGATCAGAAACAAATTTTCAAACAGATGATCGATTTTAACCAGGCCACTTTTGATAATACGTTCAATGCCATGGTGTTGCTGCAGGATCAATTCGAGCGCATTACCCAAACCGCCATGAGCCAGGCCAATTGGCTGCCCGCCGAAGGGCACAAGGCCGCCTATCTCGACAT
>JBFFHG010000569.1:0-3610 GCA_041557055.1 Desulfosarcinaceae bacterium | reverse complement strand
GCTCCAATCCGGGAACTTATACAGGCGTTTTCAATTTTATCCGGGATCTGTTTTCCAAAACACCCGAATCACGCATGCGCGGTTACAAACCGGGACGATTCAGCTTCAACGTCAAAGGCGGCCGTTGCGAATCGTGCAAGGGAGAAGGCATTATCAAAATTGAAATGCATTTTCTCCCCGATATCTATGTTCCTTGTGATGTCTGTCATGGTAAACGCTATAATCGGGAGACATTAGAGGTCCGCTATAAAGGTAAGAACATCGCCGAAGTCCTGGACATGACCGTAAATCAGGCATCGGGATTCTTTGAGCGTTTGAGCGGCCCGATCAGACAAATCTTTCAAACGCTTATCGATGTTGGACTGGGCTATATCCGACTGGGTCAATCGGCTCGGACGCTCTCCGGCGGGGAGGCCCAACGTGTGAAGCTGGCCCGCGAATTAAGCAAACGCGGAACTGGCCGGACCTTGTACATCCTTGATGAACCCACCACCGGGCTGCATATGGAAGATATCAACAAGCTGCTCAACGTCCTCAATCGACTGGTGGATAGTGGTAATACCGTGGTGGTTATCGAGCATAATTTGGATGTTATTAAAACGGCCGACCATATCATCGATCTGGGGCCGGAGGGCGGTGATGGCGGCGGTTTTGTAGTTGCTGCGGGTTCACCGGAAGAATTGGTCATGCAGCCCAACTCATATACAGGTCAATTTCTGAAACCGGTGATGGAGAACCAACCGAGCTAAGGGTATTCGCAAGCATATGGAAATAATGTCTCATTTCCGGATCACGGCACCGGTGCCCATACCATCATCAGGGGCATAAAAAAAGGCCCATTTCCCGGAGGGCGGGAATTGGGCCTTTTTAAATGCGAAATAGCAAGATGGAACTAGTGAGCCGTCACCATCTTAATGACTTCTTCCAATGCGGGAACTTTGCCCAACAGCATCAGAGAGATAACCAGCGCATAGATACATAGAGATTCGATCATGGCCAGACCGATCAGCATGGTAACCGTTACTTTACCAGAGGATTCAGGGTTACGAGCAATACCCTCGACAGCGGCTTTCAGGCCAAGGCCCTGTCCGATGCCGCATCCAAATGCTGCGATAGCAATACCAAAACCTGCTGCAGTGGCACATGCAATTAAAAGTTGAACAACCTCCATTGTTACGTCCTCCTTAAATAATTGTTAATAATTTCGGCTTCTTCCATTATATTGCGTTTTAACTGAATCACCTTGATGACAGCGCAGCGGTACCGCCTGCGTTTATTAATGCGCATGCTCCATTGCACTGCTGAAGTAAATAATCGACAGCAAGAAGAAAACAAAAGCCTGCACAAAGGCAACAAAGACACCCAACCCCATGATGGGCAGCGGTGCCAGGAAAAGCCCGGCCAGGGCGAACAGGATGCCCAGCACGATCTCATGCCCCATCATGTTGCCAAACAAACGGAAGGTGAGAGAAAGAATACGAGCCAAGTGTCCGATGATCTCGATGATGAAAATCAGCGGCGCCAACCACCAGACCGGTCCCAGAAAATGCTTGATGTATTTGACGCCATGATATTTGATGCCGATAACATGGGTAAACACCACCACCACCAGGGCGCAGCTCAATGTTGTATTGATGTTTGCGGTGGGGGGGAACAGGCCGGGGACGATTCCGATCACATTGCTGATAAAGATGTAAAGGAAGATGGTGGCGGCCAACGGAAAAAGCCACCGGCCCTCTTCTCCTGTAATCTCAACCATGAACTCTTCAATGCCGCTTACGATAATCTCAAAGAGGTTCTGCATCTTGGAGGGAACCAAGCTGAGGCCTTTGACCGCCACGGCGCCGCTGACAATGAGCAGCAGCATAACGAACCATGAATAGATGATATGGGTTCCCACATGGGCAAAATGACCTAACCCGATCGCTTCAAACAGCTTTACCAAGAATAGATAGGGATGCTCCATCCTTAACCTGCCTCCTTCACAAAAAATTGCCGCAGTTCATTCAACGTCGCAAAAAAAACACTTGCAACCACCACGGATAGCCCGACGATCAATCCGAAAGGATCCACATATTTGGACGCCATCAGCAAAAAAACAATGATCGCCGTGATAATAAACCGTAAATAATATTTGAACAACACGCCCTTAACCGAGGCGATCTGGGGCGGGGTAAACGCTTTTTTCAGGGTTCTGGCCAACAGATGAAAGTTGATGGTAACGATAAGGCCGCCGGCGGCAATACCAAGGCCGACTTTCTCGGGAAAATGGGAAAAGCCGATTGAACTGGCCACCATTAGCAGCAGCCAATTTGAGTAGGAAACAAAACTAAGAATACGTTGCTGAATTTTCACGCTGTAGCTTTCGCTATCTCTAAAATTTTCTCAGTTTCTTAATAGCCAATCCAATATTTCTGAAAGCGGCGGCGATCCCCAACAGAAAAAAAATATTGGTCAACCATGGTCCGCTTTCAAATTTCGTATCAAGGTACTGTCCTATCCCATATCCTATGAAGATGGATAGGGCCACTTGGAGTCCTAAACTCCCGAAGTAGGCCAAATCCTTGATATAACGCCAATCTCTCTTTTTCAAATTTTTTCTGAACTGAGTAAAAATGATTTGCTGCCGTATCGCATCCCAATGAGGGCTCCACCGCAACAGCAAGGTGGGAGAACTAACACAGGATCTGGGGCAAGTCAATGAAAATTGACACGGAAAATCTTCGGAATCGTTATAAAGGAGGTGCCATTTCCAGGTCGACGGCGCTTGCCCAAAGGCTGCATAAACAACATGGCAAAATCGATCCCGTCGTAAAATCCATTGGCGGTTGAAAAAGGCAAATGCGCCCTGTTCACATGATTCTTATTGCATATCATATTGTTACGCAGATAGCGGACATGTTGTCAGGGAAACGTTTGGGTTTACTCAAATCCCATAAGCGTGTTATATAAAAAGCCGTTATTTACACAAGTAAATCGACTTTCGGGGTTCGTTTGAATCGGCAACCGGAGGTGTGGTCAGAGCAACACGTCCGGCCCCTGAAAGCAGAAAGTCAAACCAATCGCCAATCCAACAAAGGAGCACGATTATGGCTTGGTTTCTCTACCTTATCAGCGCCGCATGGATCGCCATCGGATCTTGCGCCGTATTATACACGGTCGAAACTCGCAATCTGTGCAAAGAGTTTCTTGACGCCACCAATCGCAAAGTGCTTTCCGCCCTGCCCTTTATCGCCGGCCTTTTTTTTATCATTTCAGCATCAGCCAGCATCTATCCCTGGCTGATTGGATTTTTTGGACTCATTGGCCTGCTAAAGGGTGTATTTGTTTTCATCAACCCCAATGGCTTTTATGATAAAATGATCCAATGGTTTTTTCAATCCGTCTCCAATCAGGGGCTTCGACTTTTCGGCATCATCACCGTTATCCTGGGAACGGCTGTTCTATCCTGGATTGCCTGATTTTGGCATTCTGAATTTTTCCCGCCGTTGATACGGAGTCAGGAGCAACAAAACCTATGAAATTACCCTATGTTGGCTGTGATCAGGATTTGCATTATCATCTTGACTTTGGTAAAATTCCATATATTATGACAATAATCTTCAAGGGC
>JBFFHG010000568.1:0-3612 GCA_041557055.1 Desulfosarcinaceae bacterium | reverse complement strand
GGCCTGTACCGATCTGGTTTCAGGCAACTTCATGTAAATACCCTTCAACCAATATATCCTGGCCGGCCATGGAGAGTTCCATATGGTGCAAAGGCAGGCACTCGCTCATTTTGTCCGGCCCCGGTCCGCTGAACATCGGAATGCCGTCATCACCCCCCAAAATTTTGGGGGCATAGAAGAAAACAGCTTTGTCCACGATATCGGCTTTCAGGGCCGCTGCAGCCAACCGGGCGCCGCCTTCAATCAACAGGCTGGTAACACCTCTGGCCCCCAACCGCCCCATCAAAAGATTCAGGTCGATGCGACCGTTTTTAAGGGCGGCCTCCATAACCAGGGCGCCCTGAGCGCTCAACCGGTCCCTGGCGCTTTCGGCCGCTTCCGGTCCGCAGATGACCCAGGTTTGGGCTGCGGAAGCCTGCTGCAACATGCGGGCGGTATCCGGCATACTCAGGTGGGTGTCCAATACGATGCGGATGGGATCAACCCCGCTCCCCTCATCCAATCTGGTGGTCAACTGCGGATCATCCGCCTTGACCGTGCCCACCCCCACCAAAATGGCGTCCATGGCATGCCGCATGGCATGCACTCTGGCTCTGGCCGCCGGTCCGGTGACCCAGCGCGCGTCACCCATGCGGGTGGCGATCCGACCATCCAGCGTGGCGGCCATTTTCAGCACCACAAACGGAGATTTGGTGTGCACATATTTGATGAAACTCTCATTCAATCTGCGCGCCTCGGCCTCACAGGCACCGCACAGCACCTCGATCCCCCCGGACTGCAAAAAGGCGTTGCCGCCGCCGCCCACATCGGGATTTGGATCAGCCATGGCCACCACCACCTTTTGAATACCGGCGTCAATGATTTTCCGGGTACACGGCGGCGTGCGGCCATAATGGTTGCACGGCTCCAGGGTAACATAGAGGGTCGCGCCGCGCGCCTTATCACCGGCATCCTCGATCGCATTGACCTCGGCGTGGGGGCCGCCCACAGCCCGATGATAGCCCCGGCCGACGATCTTGCCCGCTTTGACCATCACGGCCCCCACCATGGGGTTGGGCGATACATACCCGGCCCCTCTGGAAGCCAGATCCAGGGCCATGCGCATGTATTGAGTATCCGTGGCGTTCATTGGACTTATTGGATTCATAGGGTTTGCCGCACGATTTAACCACTCGACGAATTGACTATTCAACGCTCACTGAGCAGACTCTTCAACTCGGATACGAAATCATTCACATCCTTGAATTCACGGTAAACCGAGGCAAAGCGGACATAGGCGATATCGCTCAGGGTGTGCAGTCGGGCCATCACCTTTTCACCCACCACCCGGGACAGGATCTCCTTTTCACCGGTCTCGCGCAAATCGCGTTCCAGTTCGTCGATAAAGTCCTCAATGTCATTCATACTGATATCGAGCTTCTGGCAGGCCCGCTGCATCCCTTTGCGCACCTTCTTGCGGCTGAAGACCTCCCGGCGCCCATCCTTTTTGACAATCATGATGGGAATCTCTTCAATGTGCTCATAGGTGGTGAATCGACGGGTGCATTCAATGCACTCGCGCCTCCGACGAATAACGCTGCCGTCTTTACTGACCCGGGAATCGATCACCTTGTTATCGAATTCACCGCAAAAAGGGCACTTCATGGGCATACCTCCGAATGGCTGCTTTTCAATTGAATAAGTTCAACCTCGGCTTCGGCCAACATCTCTTCGGCCAGGGGGTCCGCATAACCGGATTGGTAGACAATCCGGACGATTCCGGCATTGATGATCATCTTGGCGCAAATGGAGCAGGGCTGATTGGTGCAGTACAGATCAGCCCCTTTAATGGATGCCCCGTGGTAGGCGGCCTGAATAATGGCATTTTGCTCCGCATGTATGCCGCGGCACAGCTCATGGCGCTCACCTGAAGGCACCGCCATTTTCTCCCTCAGGCAGCCCACCGCCTCGCAATGGCGAACATGGCTGGGAGCCCCGTTGTAGCCTGTGGCCAACACCCGCCGATCTTTCACGATGATGGCGCCTACGGCCCGCCGCAGGCAGGTGGACCGCTTGGCCACCAGGCAGGTGATGTCCATAAAATAGGTTTCCCAGGAGGGGCGATTTTTCACAGCCATCATTCTTTCCGTCTTTCCTATTCTTCGCGATACAGGGGAAACGCCTGACAAAGGTCGGCCACCTGTTTGCGGGTGCGGGCCAGCACCCGGGTATCATCGGGATGTTTCAGCACATCGATGATCATGGCGCCGATCTGTTGCATCTCGGCGGCCCCCATCCCCCGGGAGGTGACGAAAGGCGTTCCGATACGCACGCCGCTGGTGATCAGGGGACCGCGTTTGTCAAAAGGCACCGCATTCTTGTTGACGGTGATCCCGGCCGTGCCAAGGGCTTTTTCAGCATCCTTGCCGGTGACGTCCCAAGTGGTCAGATCCGCCAGCATGAGGTGGTTATCCGTTCCGCCCGATACCAGCGGCAGCCCGCCCTCCTCCAACACCCGGGCCAGGGTTTGGGCATTGCCGAGCACTTGCCGCTGGTAGGTTTTGAATTGGGGGCTCAAAGCCTCCTTAAACGCCACGGCCTTTGCGGCGATCACATGCATCAGGGGACCGCCCTGAATCCCTGGAAAAACCTGGCTGCGCAATTTGCCGGCGACCTCGCCCTTGGCTAAAATGAAACCGCCCCGGGGACCGCGCAAGGTCTTATGGGTGGTGGAGGTCACGACCTGGGCGATATCCACTGGTGAAGGATGCAGGCCGGTCGCCACCAGTCCGGCGATGTGAGCCATATCCACCATCAAATCGGCGCCCACTTCAGCGGCGATCTCGGCAAAGGCATGGAAATCCAGAATGCGCGGATAGGCGCTGGCGCCCGCCACAATCAGCCTGGGCCGATGCTCCCTGGCCTGCTGGCGGACCGCTTTAAAATCGATGGTGCCGGTTTTTGCATCCACCCCGTAATGAACAAAGCGGTACAAACGGCCCGAAAAACTGACCTTGGCCCCGTGGGTCAGATGGCCGCCGTGGGCCAGATCCATTCCCAGCACCGTATCGCCTGTCTGCAACAGGGCAAAATAGGCGGCCATATTGGCCTGGGAGCCGGAGTGCGGCTGCACATTGACATATTCGGCCCCGAAAAGCTGTTTGGCCCGCTCAATGGCCAGGCTTTCGGCCATATCCACGAACTCACAGCCGCCATAGTAACGTTTGTCCGGGTAGCCCTCGGCATATTTATTGGTCAAAACGCTTCCCTGAACCGCCATGACCGCCTTGCTGGCGATATTTTCCGATGCGATCAGTTCCAAATGGCTCTCCTGACGCGCCAGTTCCTTATCCAGCACCTGACGAATTTCAGGGTCTGCTTGTGCGATCCAATCTTTCTTCAATCCGGTTTCCTCACTTTTATATTGGTCTTTTGTTTTATGCTTTCAGTTCATTAAACATATCCAGCCGGCCCTGGTGGCGATCACCTTCAAATGGAGTCTCCAGCCAGCTTTTCAGAATCTCGAGGGCCAGCACATCCCCCACCACCCGTCCCCCCATGACCAGGATATTGGCGTCATTGTGTTTGCGGCTCATAACGGCTGAAAACAGATCGTTGCACAACGCCGCCCGC
>JBFFHG010000567.1:0-3612 GCA_041557055.1 Desulfosarcinaceae bacterium | reverse complement strand
CTTCGGCCGAGCGTCTGGAGCGTCTGGAAAATGATTTGGGAGCTTATCGGGAGCAGATGGCCCGGATGAAAACCCATTGGGATCAGGAAAAGCACCTGATTCAGCAGATCCGCACCATCAAGGAAGAGCAGGAGCGTCTGGGAGTTGAAGAGCAAAAAGCCCAGCGCGAAGGGGATCTGGCCCGGGTGGCGGAATTGAGATACGGCCGGGCCAACGAGCTTAAAAAGCGGCTTGAAGAGATCCGTGGCCGTCTGGAAGAGTTGCAGGGCCGACGCAAGATGCTCAAGGAGGAGGTGGATGACGAAGATATCGCCCAAGTGGTTTCCCGCTGGACCGGTATCCCGGTTTCCAGAATGCTGGAGGGGGAACGCGAAAAGCTGGTCCAAATGGAAGCGCGTCTCTCCCGCCGGGTCATCGGCCAGAACCAGGCCATTCGGGCGGTCTCCGATGCCGTGCGCCGGGCCCGGTCAGGATTGCAGGACCCCAACCGGCCCATCGGTTCCTTTATCTTCATGGGGCCCACCGGCGTGGGCAAGACCGAACTGGCCAAAGCCCTGGCCGAGTTTCTCTTTGACGACGAACAGGCCATTGTGCGCATCGATATGAGCGAGTATATGGAAAAACACACCGTGGCCCGCCTCATCGGCGCCCCTCCCGGCTATGTGGGGTATGAGCAGGGCGGCTATCTGACCGAAGCGGTGCGCCGACGGCCCTATTCAGTGCTGCTTTTCGACGAGATCGAAAAGGCCCACCCGGAAGTCTTCAATATCCTGCTGCAGATCCTGGATGACGGCCGCATGACCGACGGTCATGGTAAAACCGTGGATTTCACCAACACGCTGGTGATCATGACCTCCAATGTGGGCAGTCAATGGATTCAGGAACTGGGCAGCAACCAGCGCGAAGAGATGGAGCGCCGGGTCATTGAGGCGTTGCGGTCCCAATTCAAACCCGAGTTTCTCAACCGGATCGACGAAACCATTATCTTCTTCAACCTGAGTATCGACCAGATCGGCGTGATCGTGGAGGTTCAAATGCAGCGTCTGGCCAAACGCCTGGCCGACCGTAAGATCACCCTGACCCTGGCCGACAGCGCCTGCGACCTGCTGGTGGAAAAAGGCTACGATCCGATTTACGGCGCCCGGCCGTTGAAGCGGGCCATCCAGCAGTACATTGAAAATCCGCTGGCCATGGAAATCTTAAAGGGCAACATCGCCGAAGGGACCGCGCTGGAAGCCCGGGCGGAAAACGGAGAAATGCTTTTCCAGACCCTGGCGGCAGAGAACTAAAGGCTCTTCGTATGCAGACTTCAAGTTTAAATTCCGGTCTCAAACCCTGCCCGGACTCACCCAATTGTGTTTCATCCATGGCGCCGAAGGGCAGGCATTATATTGCACCCATCACATATACCGGAAATCGGCAGGCGGTCTGGGATTTTTTGGTGAAGACACTCAATTCCTTCAAGGGCACCCGCATCGTTTTGCAGCGGAACGGGTATATTCATGCTGAGTTTTTTTCAGCCCTGTTCGGTTTTGTGGATGATGTGGAATTTTTCTTCCCCGCGGATGAACCGGTCATACATGTTCGATCGGCTTCCCGAAAGGGATACTACGACTTCGGCGTAAATCGCCGCCGCATCGAGGGCTTGCGCCAAAAGTTGAATCACCAATAACAACGAGTCGGCAGAGCTATATAGTGCCCATTCAATTATCGGCAATTTTGAATCTTCCATTGTAGGCTGCTTTGCGTAGCATTGGCCATGCCGATGCGGCAGAACCAGCGCAGATTTTGCGACTCAGATCAAGAATGTTGGGCCATCAGGGGCATTTGTTTTTGCCATTTTTCGCGCATTTTGCGGTTCGTTCCTTTTCTGTTTTTGTAGTGTTATTGATTGGCTGGAGACTTTCAAGATCCTACAAAACAAAGAGAATTGCTACCACAAAATGCGCTTTTTTATGAGTTGCAGGTAGCTCCTTGGATGGGCTACCTATAATTTTCAACTGTTTTTCATTTGACTGCGTTGCGAAAGCTTGAAATATTTTGATATGCCTGCGCTTTCGCGCCTTGCCAGGCGGGCGCCGCAACACTTGAAAATGTAAAATTATTTTTGCGCGAACCCTAAATGTATTCCTGCGGTTGGCCACCAGGCTCCGCCTTGACTTTGAGCCCCGATTGAAGGTTTTGAAACCACTTCTACTCAGTTTAAAGGTTTCGGACTACTCGGGATAACCGGTGATCTCCCTGATTTCGGCGTACAAGGGGCCCAATGCCTTGTATATCTTGCGGTAAACCCTGCGGTAGAGCTTGCGGTAAAGGACCACATTTTCCGGATTGGGATCAAAAATCGTTTGAGTGCTCACCATTTTTGCGATGGCCTCTTCAAAGGAGGTAAAAAGACCCAACCCCACGGCGGTTACGATGGCCGCTCCCAGGCCCGAGGTTTCATGGGTTTTGCCTTTGACCATGGGCAAATTGAAAATGTCTGCGGTGATTTTGCAAATTTCGTCACTCTGGGAGGCGCCCCCGGATACGGCGGCCTTTTGCGCAACCACGCCGCCGGCTTTTTCCAGTTTTCCCAAACCTTCGTAAAGAGCGAACCCCAGCCCCTCGATAACGGCTCTGTAAACATGGGCCCGGGTATGAATGTCTCCGAATCCGATCATGGCGCCTTTGGCCATGGGGTGTTTCAAGCCCGGTCCCCAGTAGGGTTGTGCCATAAGCCCCATGGCGCCGGGCGGGGTTTGGGCCAGATGGCGGTTTAAAATCTCTTCGGCGGCCATCCCGTTTTCTCTGGCCTCCAGAACCTCTTTGTGGGCAAATTCGTTTTTATACCAGGAGATCATCCAATACCCCCTGAGGATCTCGACCTCGGGGTTATAACAACCCGGCATGGGGGCCGGATAGGGCGGCATAAACCGGAGCGGCTCAAAATATTTCCTGGAGGTGGTTTGGATGGTTGCGGTGGTCCCAAAGCTTAAACTTACCATCTTCTGATCCACCACCCCGCTGCCCAGAGTCTCACACCCTTTATCGGACCCGCAGGCGACAACCGGTAGGCCGGCCTTGAGGCCGGTTCGGTCGGATGCCCGGGGCGTGATGGCTCCCACAACCTCGCCGGGTAAGACCAGTTCCGGCAGCTTCTCGCGTTCCACGGGAAAGAGCATGGCGCAGAGCTCATACTTGCGAGCCCATCGAATTTTTTTGTAATTGAAGGGCAGATGGCCGATCTGGGAGGCCGCCGAATCGGCAAAGCGGTTGGTGAGCCGGTAATTGAGAAATCCCGAGACCTGAAGATACTTATGGGTTGCTTCCCAGATACGGGGCTGGTACTGTCGGAGCCAGTTGCATTTACCCTCGGATTGGATGCCGGCAACCACCCGGTCCATTTTGATGATTTTGAGGGCCTGCTTCAACAAACCGTTGGTGGTAAACAAGGGCACTGCTTTTCTTTGGTCAAGCCAGACAATGGCCGGCCGCAGGCAGTTGCCCAGGCGGTCCATATTGATCATGCTGTTTCTTTGGGTCGTCACCCCCACACCGGCGATCTGGTCAAACTGGTGTCGATGGTCCTGCTTTAAACGTCTACAGGCTGTGCAGAGACCGGCCCAGTAG
>JBFFHG010000566.1:0-3622 GCA_041557055.1 Desulfosarcinaceae bacterium | reverse complement strand
GACCTGCATCGATCCGGTCGTCCCGGCCGATATACACGGCATGGTTTTCACCCCGCAGGCGTTCAAAAAGGGGCAGGTCCACCCGGTGGCGGCTGTGAAATACAACGCCCAACCGGCGGAGGTTTTCCAGTTCCCGGTCCAGCCGCGTCCCTGGCAGCCGTGAAGGGGGCAGTCGCCGCAGCCAGCCGCCGGTGTCACCCTGATGATAGACCGACACGGGGTACCCTTTTTTGCTCAGTTCAAAGGCCGCCACCAGACTGGAGGGGCCGGCACCGAGCACGGCTGTTTTTTGAGGTCGCGGCGGCCGGCGTATTGTTTTGCCTTGACCGGTTGTCAGGCGAAGGCAGGCGCGTTCAAGCAATCCCAAGGCAACGGCGCCGCCGTACTTTCGGCGCAGGCAGAACCGCTCGCAGGGCGCCTCGCAAAGTGTGGCGGTGAGCAAGGGCAGGGGCATGGATTTGTCGATGATCGCCCGGGCATCCTGAAACCGCCCTTCGGCCATGGCCCGTGCAAAGGTGCGGCCGTCCGCATTCAGGGGACATCCGGCCCGGCAGCGGGGCGGCTCTTCCTGGATACAGCGGGCCTCTATTTCTCGCAGTTCTTTTTGTTCCATGGGAATCTGTTGATGCAAGGCGCCCCCTGGCCGGTGGTGCGCAGGGGGCGGATCGGGTTAGCCTTTTAGGCCGGCCAGTATCTTGTCGGGCAGCGCGGGCAAATGTGTAATGCGCACACCGCAGGCATTGTAGATGGCGTTGATGATCGAAGCGTGCGGGCTGGTCAGGGGCAGTTCGCCCACTCCCGAGGCGCCGAAAGGGCCGTCCGGACGCGGCGCTTCCACATATATCAGTTCCATATCGTCGGGGATCTGTTTGGCGTATGGAAATCCGGCGCCGATCATGGTCGAGTGCTTGCGGATATCCTCAAAGTCTTCGGTCAGGGCCAGGCCGATTCCCTGGGCCAGACCGCCGTACATTTGGCCGTCCACCACCAGTCGGTTGGCGATGGCGCCGATATCGGCGGCCAAAGTCATCTTTTCCACCGTGGTCTTTCCAGAGGCGGTATCCACCGCGACTTCAGCCAGAAAGACGCCGTACATATAGCAGGAAAAGGGCCGTCCCTGTGCGTTTTCGTCACAGTCAGCAGCCGGCGCGGTCCACTTGCCATTGTATTTGGTGGGGATTTTTTCCTCGACCATTTCGCTGTAGGTGCGATAACCGCCATTGGTTTTGCGCATGCCGCCCATCAGCAATTCGCATGCCGTCTTGATTCCCTGGCCGAGAACCACCTGGGAGCGGCTGCCGCCGGCAGGACCGCCGTTGGGGCATACACTGGTATCATTGAGGACCAGCCGAATCCGGTCCGGCGCAACGCCCATGGGGCTCAAGGCCTCGTGGGCCGTGGCCAGGGTCCCCATGTCGCCGCCCTGGCCGTGGTCGTGCCAGGTGGCGTAGATCGAAATGGTGTCGTCTGGGTTGATCTCGGCATCTGCCTCGGCAGTATCCGGTCCGTCCAGACCACAACCGTAGACGCCAACGGAGACGCCGACGCCCCGTTTGACGGTTTCAGTGGATGCGGCTTTGGCTTTTTCCAGGGCGGTTTGATACTTGGGCCGAATGATATCGATCAGCTCCGGCAGGGTGTATACTTCCGGGTCCTGTCCGTTGGGGGTGGTGGCCCCCTTGCGGTAGGCGTTTTTATAGCGCAGGTCCAGGGGGTCCAGGCCCAGTTTTTCAGCCAGCTCATCCATGAGCACTTCGCTGGCGAATTCAGACTGGGGCGAACCATAGGCGCGGAATGCCGATCCCCAGGCGTGGTTGGTGCACACGGTCCGGCCCGTGCCTCTGATATTCGGAATGTTATAACCGGCGCCGATGAACTGGGCGCCCCGCAGGGTGAGCAGGTCGCCGAATTCAGAGTAGGGGCCGTGATCCACAGACCAGTCCGACGCCATGCCCAGCAGGGTGCCGTCCTTGTCCGCCGCCAGCCGCAGATTGACAAAGAAAGGCGAGCGCTTGCCGGTGTAGGTTTGTTGCTGGAAATAGTCGTACCCCAGGAACACCGGTCGGCCGGTGGCCAGGGCTGCGGCGCCCACCAGGGCTTCCATGGTCGGGCTGAACTTGTAGCCGAAGGTGCCGCCGGCCGGGTTCTGGACCATGATCATATTTTCCGGTTCCACCCCAAGGCCCGGAGCGATCATGTGAAGGTGCAGATGGAGGCCGATGGATTTGGAATGGATCACCAACTTGCCGTCATCATCAAGATAGGCAAAACCCACATCCGGCTCAATGGGCATATGGGGCTGACGACCCACATAAAAATCGTCCTCGACAACGGTATGGGCGTTGCTGAATATCGGTTCGGTCTCCTCACCTTTGGCCAACCGCTGCTCATAGTAGACATTGGGCGTGCCGGGATGGATCTCGATGGCATCTTCATCCATGGCGGCCGGCGCACTCATGTAGGCGGGCAGCTCCTCAAGTTCGACCCTGACCTTGCCAGCCGCTGCTTTGGCGTTTTTCATCGTATCGGCGCAGACAATGGCGATGGCGTCGCCGAATTGGAACACCTTTTCGTCGCAGAGGATCGGTCGGTCCCAGCCGTCGCCCCTATTGGTGGGAAACGTGATCAGTCCGGTTATGCGGTTTTTGCCCTTGATATCCTTGTGGGTGACCACCTTGACCACCCCGGGCATTTTTTCCGCTTCACCGGTGTCGATGGCCGTAATATTGGCGTGGCTGACTTTGGCCTGGACCAGGGCAAGCTGGAGGGTCTCTTGGGGCAGTTGAAGCCCCAGGTCGGCCCCGTAGTCGCAGGTGCCGGTGACTTTTGCGATGGCCGAGGGGCGGGGATATTTCGTTCCCCAGATCCGGCCGTCTTCCGGAATTTTAAAGGTCAGCTCATCCATGGTCATCTCGCCACGCAACACTCTGGCCGCGTCCATGGTTGCGTCCACCAACGGTTTGTATCCGGTGCAGCGGCAGGCATTGCGGTGCCGGTTGAACCATTCCCGGACCTGATCACGGGTGGGGTTCGGGTGACTGTCCAGCAGCCCTTTGGCCGATACGATGAATCCGGGCGAGCAGAATCCGCATTGGGCGCCGCCGTGTGCGATCCAGGCCATTTGAATGGGATGCAGGTTGCCGGGCGTGCCGATCCCCTCAATGGTGATGATATTGGCACCATCGGTCAAACGTCTCATTTTGGTGGCGCAGGCGCGCACGACTTTGCCGTCAATAAGCACGCTGCATGCACCGCACTGCCCTTGACCGCACCCCACCTTGGTCCCGGTGAGTCCCAGGTTCCGACGAATAACATTGGCCAAGGTCTCCTCGGCCCTGACAACCAAGCTGCGAGCAGTACCGTTGAGCACAATATGCTTTTTGATCATTGAGCTGCCTCCTTAATCGTATGCGTCACTGTGATGGACGATTCTATCCGTTGGGAAGAACACCGATTTCGTAAATTGAGGTTCTTCTACCGTTGGCCGCAAACAACCGCAAAATAGAGCCCCATTGATCGTGGGAACCGGAAGGGGCGGCATGGCGTCGGAAGCATCGGAAAGGGGAGTTCCTGATGCGCTGACCAACGTCGGCATCTCCCGGGCGGGGCCTTACAGGGGTGG
>JBFFHG010000565.1:0-3624 GCA_041557055.1 Desulfosarcinaceae bacterium | reverse complement strand
TGGTCAGCCTGAAAAAAATGGCCCACGCGGCTGACCAGGCCAACAAATCCAAAAGCCAGTTCCTGGCCAACATGAGCCACGAAATCCGCACCCCGCTCAACGGCATCATCGGCTGTGCCGAACTGCTCCTCAAATCCGACGACCAAGAGGAGTGCCGCTCTCTGGCGCGCATATCCCTGGGTGAATCCGAGCATTTGCTGCACCTGATCAACAATGTGCTGGATTATTCCAAAATCGAGGCCGGAAAAATCGAACTGGAGCGCAAACCTTTCGACCTGTTCGAATTGATGCAAACGCTCACCGCCGGTCTTCAGATTCAGGCCCAAGCCAAAGGGTTGGCCCTGAAGACGGAAATATCCGGCACACCCCGGTTTTCAGTCATCGGTGATGCCCTGCGCCTTCGTCAGGTGTTGATCAATCTGGTGAACAACGCCATCAAGTTCACCCATCAGGGATCGGTTACGCTGATGGTGGAACGGGTTCCGACACCCGACCCCGACCGCCAGACCCTGAAATTTGCGGTGATCGATACAGGCATCGGCATTCCGGCCGACCGGCAGGAAGCCATATTCAAACGCTTCACCCAAGTCGATCAAAGCACCACGCGCCGCTATGGCGGCACCGGTCTGGGCACCACCATTGCCCATCAGCTGGTGGCCCTCATGGGAGGAGAACTCTCCCTCCAAAGCGTTCTCAATCAGGGAACAACTTTCCGCTTTGTCATCACTTTGCCCCTGGCAGGCGCCCAATTCAAGGGAAATGAGGCGGATCAACGGTTCAACAAACCTTTGAAATCAGAGTTTCGCGCACGCATCCTGCTGGCCGAGGATACACCGGTCAACCAATTGGTCGTGCGCAGCCACCTTGAAGCGCAAGGCCATAACGTGGTCGTTGCCGACAATGGTCTGCTGGCCGTGGCCGCTTGCCGGGAACAACAATTCGACATGGTGCTGATGGATGTTCAGATGCCGGAAATGGATGGCCTGGAAGCAACCCGCCGCATTCGGTCGCAATTTTCCGGTGAAACGCAGATGCCCATCATTGCGCTTACGGCGGATGCCGATGCCCGGACCCGGTCGGCCTGCGAGGCGGCCGGCATGCAGGCCGTGCTGACCAAACCCATTCGGCGTGAAACCCTGCTCGCGGCCGTGCACAACCAACTTAGCGGATCGCGCCCGGGCATCGCCGGGGAAAAGTTGCACGGCCGGCCCGCCATGAAATCGCAAAACAGCGCCGCCGAAACCATTTCCACAAGTCAGCCGCTGGATCTCGAGACCGCCATATATGAGTTTGGAGAACGCAAACTGGTGCGGCAGGTGGTTGAGCAACTGATTCAAAACGGGGCCAAACAACTCGATGATATCCGCCGGGCGATGGGCTGCCACGATATGGACCTCATCCGGCAACGCGCCCACGCTATTAAAGGCGGAGCGGCCACGGCCGAAGCCACCCCCCTGGCCCAGGCGGCCGCGGAACTGGAAGTACAATGCGAAACCGGAACACCGGCGTCCGCTGGTCCGGCGTTCGATCGGCTGGAGGCTGCTTTTAAAGCTTTGGCAAACCATGTGAAAGCCATTGAATGGTAATACAAGTGGAGGTGTTCAATGAAAATTCTTATTGTCGATGATGAAATGGCCGCATTGGCCAAAATGAAGGTTCTGCTTAGCGGATACGGTGACTGCACTTTGGTGACCAACGGCTCCCAAGCGCTGCAGCAATGCGCCAAAGCTATCCAGAATGGCGCCCCCTATGACCTGATCACCATCGACATCCAACTTCCGGAAATTAGCGGCATCGATCTTTTAGCGGCCGTCAGCAAGCTGGAAAACTCACACAGCATCCCGGCTTCCATCAAAATCATGGTCACGGCCTCGGGCACCAGGGACAATTTGTTAAAGGCAACATTCAAAGGTTGTGACGGCTTCATGGTCAAACCCGTAAAACGGGACACCATCGAAGAAAAAATGGCATCTCTGGGCTTTGCCAAAAAAGAGACCGCCGCAACGTCGCCGGATGCCGAAGAATAAAACATGCCGGAGGTGACTCCATGACATTTGTCGGTTTTCATAAGCCGGATTCTTATTTTGGCGGTTTGATCGGCAAAGCCAAATAGAAGGTGGTGCCTTTAGCGGCCGAACTCTCAAAAAAAACACGGCCGCCAAGCAATTGCTCACCGATCAATTTCATTGAGTAGGTGCCCAACCCCCTTCCAAGCTCATCCTTGGTGCTGAAATTGCGCTGAAAAATACGACTGGCGATGGATGGGGCGATGATTTCGGCATTCCATACACAAAAAGTCACATGCCCGCCGTGGGCCGTGAGATTGAACTTAATGGTGTGACAGCTTGCGGCCGCCTCGCAAGCATTGATCAGCATGTTTTCCAGGACCCTCAGAACCAGGGAAATATCAGTGTAAAACAAAAGGCCGGTGGCACTGTTCTGGATCTGAAGGACCTTTTCTTTCATGGCCGGGTGAACAATCATTAAATGCTCCACCTCATTGATGATCCATTCAACGGAGATCAACTCCCCCTGCAAATCGTAATCCCCGGATTCTTGCCCGCTGAGGCGTCGCTGCAACTCGACCTCCCGGGATAATCGTTTGGCAAGACTGACGATATTGACGGCCATGGCGTCGGCACCGCCGTTGCCGGAGCACTTCAGCAGTTCGCTGGCATTGAGCAGGCCCATGACGGTATTGTTGATATCGTGAAAAAAGACGCGTTCCAATGCGGCCAGGCGTTGCTGCCGACTGATATCATACAGGAAAAGAAGAACAAATCGCTCTGCCTCAATCTGGAGAGGCGCGGCGTGAACCCGGAAAAAAAGATCGGCGGGCCGGCCGTTGCGCTCGGCCGAAATGGCGCAGGTCCTCGCCACCGGCCCATCGCTTCCCAGGCTGGTGACAATGGCAATGACCGCGCCACAGTTCATACAATATTCGCTGGTGCCGCAACCGGCCGCCATTTCCGTCGCATAGCGGCAACCGACAGCCTCTCCCGGTCGCAAACCCATCACCGCCTCGGGATTATCCACTCCCAGAGCGTTGAGCAACTGTTGATTCACCGAGAGAATTTGACGATTTTCATTCAAAACGGCAATTAAACCGCCCACCATTTGCATGATCCCATCAATCACCGGACTGCTTGTCACGATTTCAACCTGATGGCGCAATTCTCTTGGACCTGATCGGTATGGCGATGCGAAATAAGTCT
This sequence comes from Desulfosarcinaceae bacterium, assembly GCA_041557055.1. Lineage (GTDB taxonomy): Bacteria > Desulfobacterota > Desulfobacteria > Desulfobacterales > Desulfosarcinaceae > JARRKU01. Next base: position 409 of record JBFFHG010000565.1, on the reverse strand, counting down.
CCATGGCACTTTCCATGGCATTGTCCACGGCATTGACCTCCGTTCGGCATCGAAGGCCGCCCCAAGGGTTCGCCCAACCATATTTTGACAACCCCTATTTGGATGCGGCCTCAAAACCTTCAATCGTGTTTAGCGTTAAAACGGGGCGAGGTTTGTAAACCACCTCTTGAATCCACACAATTTCCGATGGTCAGCAGCGTTTGTCCGAAGAACTGAAATCACAGATGATCGTTCGAATTCAAATGCGGGCGATGCAGTGTAATAGTTAGTGCCCATCCACAAATGGCCAATTTGCCCGATCTCTGCGTTGTGCTCAAAATTTTATCCTCGCAATATCAACCAGATACCTGCGGTAAAATTTTTTGCAGCCCTTGATCTCGACCCAATTTGCCTATTTGTGGATGGACAC
>JBFFHG010000564.1:0-3628 GCA_041557055.1 Desulfosarcinaceae bacterium | reverse complement strand
CGCAGCATGATGATCGTCATGAACGGCGATGACTACAACGGCCGCCAGGGAACCAAAAAAATCACCATAAAAGACGCCCTGCTGCCCCAACAGGTCCACCTGGTAGCCCTTACCTCCGGCAACGAGGGGACCAGGATTTTTCTTGACGGCAAACAGGTCGACCACAAGAGGAATCTTCGGCTGACAATTCCCGCCGGACCGGATAAAACCCGGCTGGTGGTCGGCAATTCGGTATATGGAAAACAAAGCTGGTGCGGTGAGATATACGGCATCGCCATTTTCACCCATTCCCTGGCGCAGGCGGATGTCGAACGGCACCACGCCCTTTGGCTGCTGAATCAAAACCTTAATTTCATCAATCCCGCCGAACCGCAATGGCTCTATACATTGGATGAAAAAAGCGGCCGCCGGGCATTTGACCATTCCGGAAAAAACAACGCCCTGCAGATTCCTGCGAACCATCATTTCCTGAAAAAAGAGATGCTCGTCCGGCCGCGCTATAGAGACATGTCCTATCGTTCGGCAGCCATAGACATTGTGCTCAATTTCTTTGGATTTATCCCCATGGGCATGGCGTTGAACGCCTTGTTGGCCCAAATGGGCGGCAGGGCGCGCCAGTATGGCGGGCTGACCACCGTCACCCTGTGCATGCTGCTCAGCCTCACCATTGAAATTGTCCAGGCCTGGATCCCTTCACGCAGTTCGGATATGGCCGATCTGATCCTTAACACCCTGGGCGCAGGATTCGGAGCGGGGCTGTTCAAAATGGCCCGGCATGGATTCTCAAAACGCTCCGGCGCATAGGATTTTTCCGCAACGCAAACCCTGATGCAGCAAAAGTCTGAGGTGTTCAGGTCAAGGCGTCAAGGGTGAAAAGCAACGCGCGGCACGGATCACAGAACGTCGCGGGTCTTGTAAAACGCGATGTCGGGCCACTGCTCCTTGCAGTAATTGAGCTGCCACTCGCTGACGGTCAGATAGGTCAGGCACCCTTCGGCGTCTCTGGCCAGATTGGCCATGTTGCGTTTTTCAAACTCGGGCAATTTTTTGCAGTCGGGGCAATCGATCCAGCGGGCCACATTGTAGTCCACGGCTTCATAAACGGCGTCCACGCCGTATTCGGATTTGAGACGGGCCATGGTGACGTCGAACTGCAGCACGCCCACGGCTCCCAGAATATAGTCGCTGCCCAGCAGGGGCCGGAAGACCTGCACGGCGCCCTCTTCGGCCAGTTGGATCAAGCCCTTGTGCAGTTGTTTGGCCTTTAGCGGACTTTTGAGGCGCACGCGTTTGAAGTGTTCCGGGGCGAAGTTGGGGATGCCGGTGAACTGCAGAACCTCTTTCTCGGTAAAGGTGTCGCCGATCTTGATGGTGCCGTGGTTGAAAATCCCGATGATATCCCCGGAAAAAGCCTCTTGCACATTCTCACGGTCCTGGGCTTTGAAGACAGTGGCGTTGGCCAGGGTCACCTCTTTGTTGAGGCGATGATGGATCACCTTCATGCCCCGGCTGTATTTCCCGGAACAGATGCGCACAAAAGCGATCCGGTCCCGGTGAGCCGGATTCATGTTGGCCTGGATTTTAAACGCGAACCCGGAGAAGGGCTTTTCATAGGGTGAGACTTCACGGGTGACGGCCTTGCGGGGCCTGGGATGGGGCGCCATTTCCACAAAGGCGTCCAGCATCTCTTTGACGCCGAAATTGTTGATGGCGCTGCCGAAAAAAACCGGTGTCTGGCTGCCTTTCAGAAAATGCGCCATATCAAAGGGGTCTGTGGCGCCAATAATAAGCGCCACCTCTTCGCGCAGCCCTTCGGCCTGGCTGCCCAGCAGTTCATCCAATAGCGGATCGCAGAGATCTTTGATGACCACCCCTTCAGCGGCGCCCAGGGTGTCGCGGCCGGGCTCAAAAAGATGCAACTGGCGCCGATAGAGATTATAGACACCTTTAAAGCCGCTGCCCATGCCCACAGGCCAGGAAAGGGGGGTACACTCCACCTGCAGTTTGTCCTCGATCTCGGCCAGGATGTCAAAGGGCGCCTTGCCCTCGCGATCCAGCTTGTTGATAAAGGTGATGATGGGGGTGTTTCGCATGCGGCACACGGCCATCAGTTTTTCGGTCTGGGGCTCCACGCCCTTGGCGCTGTCGATGACCATCAAGGTGCTGTCCACGGCGGTCAGCACGCGGTAGGTGTCTTCGGAAAAGTCCTGGTGGCCCGGGGTGTCCAGCAGGTTGATTTCAAAATCGCGGTAATTGAACTTCATCACCGAGGTGGTGACCGATATGCCCCTTTCCCTTTCAATGGCCATCCAGTCGCTGGTGGCGTGCCGGGCGGCCTTTTTAGCCTTCACGGCCCCGGCCTGCTGGATGGCGCCGCCAAAGAGCAGCAGTTTTTCCGTAAGGGTGGTTTTACCGGCATCCGGATGGCTGATAATGCCAAAGGTTCTTCTGCGGTTGATCTCTTTTTCATGATAGTCCATGGTAATTTATTATCAAACTCCTATTCTTGGCTCTCCCCTGTATCGTCGCGGCGCGCCGATGGACTTGCCGGGATCCGAATAATAGCCACAAACGCGCAAAATACAAGCGGGCGCACCCTATCAATGTATTGCAGGATTGTAAATATGGCCGACATGGTTCAGCTATGTCTTTTCCGGCCCCCGCTTGAACCCTTCGAGGAAATGGGCGATGTGGTTACGGTACTGTATGGCAACGTGCTTGTTGTAGACGACGAAGGTGTTCCCGTCCCTATCCGTGATCTGCCGGTCTCCGTTGTTAAAGAGATCAAACGTGCGGTTGATGATTTCATCCGCCGTATAGATGTGGTCGCGGTAATCCAACACATAGTGCAGGTCAACCCGCCATTGTTCCTGGCCCCAGGCAAGGTGCCGCAAATGATCACGGATATCGTCGATGCGCTCGCGCATATTATTGATGGGAATGCGGTTGAAATGCGCATCAAAGGCTGAAAAATAGATGTTGGCCGGAAATGCGGGTTGCATGGCCAGGGATTTTGAAAAGGTATTTTGAGCCAACGACTGGGCGGCATTCTTGATTTTGCGCCCCAGGAAGGGCTCTTTTAAAAAGGTGGTGTCGATCTTTACCGGATGTCCGAATTTGATGGAGAGCTCCCCCTTGCGCTTGTCCCGGCAAAACCGGTTGATAATATACCCCAGGTCCTGAAGATAGACCTTGCCTTGATCGGTGCCGGCCTCTTTCATCCGCAGCAGCTCCATAAAATTCTCATCCTCCAGGACCGGCGAGTAGGCCACATTCACATCCACCACATAGACATCGACGCCGGTGGCCAGGGCCGCTTCCATATCCATTTGAAACGGCAGGTGGTGGAATCCGTCAAACTTGCCTGTGTAGCTGCGGCCGGTTTTGACATCGTCTTTTTTGATCAGGTCCATCAATCCCGATTTGACGCTGGAATAGCCCGGAAAGGTCACGTACATCTCCTTGTTCCGAACCAGATAGTTGCGGTAGGCCCGGCTGAGGGTCAGGATCTCTTTTTTACCGATGGTGGTCTCGGTGCCGTCCGCCATGGTCAGGGTTCCCGGTTCGCGGAACACCTTGAAAGCCCCGCGGGTGGTGAGATAATCGGCCAGGCTCAACTGCTTGCCGG
>JBFFHG010000563.1:0-3629 GCA_041557055.1 Desulfosarcinaceae bacterium | reverse complement strand
GCTTTAACGAATAAACAAAGGTTCTTAACATGTTTGACTTTGACACACCAATAGAACGAAGGAATACGGACAGCGCCAAGTGGCATAAATATGCCGGCAAGGATATCATCCCCATGTGGGTGGCGGATATGGATTTTGCCTCCCCCACCCCTGTCACCGACGCCCTCCGTCGACGGATTTCCCATGGGGTTTTCGGTTACGGTGTTGCCGCCGCCGAACTTACCGGAGCAGTTGTCGCGCATCTTGACAATGCCTTCCATTGGCCCATCGACCCCAAATGGATCGTATGGTTGCCAGGACTGGTAACCGGACTGAATGTGGCCTGCCGAAGCACGGGAGAACCGGGAGACAAGGTTCTTACAACCGTACCGGCCTACCCGCCGTTTTTAAGCACCCCGGAAAATTCAGGCAAAGTGCTGGTTGCCTCTCCCATGCAGTATGTCAACCACCGATGGGAATTGGACTTTGACAGCCTCAAGGCGTCCATTGATGCGCATACCGCCATGTTCATTTTGTGCAATCCCCACAATCCCACCGGCAGGGTTTTTAACCGGGAAGAGTTGACGGCCCTGGCCCGACTATGCCTGGATCGCAACCTGATTATCTGCTCCGATGAAATCCATTGCGATCTGGTATTGGAACCCGGCTGCAACCATATCCCCCTGGCCTCGCTGTCACCTGAAATCGCCCGGCACACCATCACCCTGATGGCCCCCAGCAAAACCTATAATATTCCGGGATTGAGCTGCTCCTTCGCGATCATCCCAAACCCTCAGCTCCGTCGTCGCTTTAAGTCGGCCATGGCCGGCATTGTTCCCCATGTCAATATTCTTGGGATGACAGCAGCCCAAGCCGCCTATCAATCCGGCAAGCCCTGGCTGGATCAATTAATTGAATATCTTCGGGAGAACCGCAACCTGACATATGATGCCGTGAGCAAAATGCCCGGTTTAGAAATGGCAATGGTGGAGGCCACCTATCTGGCCTGGATTGATGCCCGCCAGCTAAATCTGGACAACCCGGCCAAATGGTTTGAAACGGCAGGGGTTGGTCTCTCGGATGGCGCCGAATTCAACGGCCCCGGATTTGTGCGGCTCAATTTCGGATGCCCGCGCATCCTGTTGTCAAAGGCATTGGAACGGATGGCTTGCGCAATCGAAAGGGCCGTTCACACCTCCGGCTTGACAATTAACGCAAAATAACTGAAGAGAAGTCTAAACAGAGGCCCAAATAAACGGCCCGATTGAAAATTGTGAAACCACGTCAAATCACAAAAGGATAACTGAATGTACTTTATCGCTAATTTCCAACATGTCTCCGACCAGCAATCCGTCAATGAAAATGACCGCCGTCATGGAAGCTTTTCCATGCTGGTGGCTGCGGATACCATAGACCAGGCGCTGGATGAATTCCGCCGCAAACTGATTGCCTACAAAGAAACAACAACCCTCTTTGAGGGAAAGTGCACGGTTTATATCACCCAGCTCTTGGAATTTGATAAATACCCCCAGGACGAAGCCATCATCCTCAATTTCAAGTCCTTTGCCGGCGATCCCATTATGCCTTTTATCGCCTGTGTGATACCAACCGAACAGCGTAACGCCTGCAGTATCCACGAATGGGAACAAGGTCAACCGGTTACCGAAGGTCAACCGGACAGCGTCTTTCTCCATTTTGATTAACCACTTAGCCGGCCATAATCACACGTTGTCATGTCCACCGGTACACCGCGATATCTTCTAACCCATAGACGTTCACGTTTGCAGGCCAAGGCGCTGCAAGCCAAGGCGCTGCTGTCGGAATGCACACTGTGCCCCCGTCGTTGCCGGGTGAATCGCAACGCCGGTGAACGGGGCATATGCCGCACAGGCTCAAGAGCAGCGGTGGCCAGCCACAACGCCCACTTTGGAGAAGAGGCGCCGCTGGTGGGCCAAAACGGTTCGGGCACCCTGTTTTTTACCCACTGCAACCTGTTGTGCAATTTCTGTCAGAATTTCGATATCAGCCATCAAGGCGAGGGACACGAAATCACCCCTGAACAGTTGGCCCGGATTATGCTCGACCTTCAGGCGGCAGGCTGTCACAATATCAATTTCGTCACCCCGACCCACGTCGTTGCGCAAATCCTCTCCGCCCTGGTAATCGCCGCCGACAACGGCCTTAAAGTCCCCCTGGTTTACAACAGTTCCGGTTATGACAGTGTCCATACCCTGAAAATTTTAGAGGGCGTGATCGATATCTACATGCCGGATTTTAAATTTTGGGATTCGGGCGTTGCGGATTTGACCTGCCAGGCCCCTGATTACCCTGAAGTGGCCCGCCATGCGATCACTGAAATGCACCGTCAGGTGGGAGATCTGGTAATTGACGCCAGCGGTATCGCCGCAAGCGGACTTTTGGTCCGTCATTTGGTATTGCCTCAGGACCTGGCCGGCACCGGCAAAATCATGGGGTTTATCGCTGGGCAGCTATCACCCGATACATATGTCAACGTCATGCCCCAGTACCGTCCCTGCGGCCGGGCCGCGCAAGTTGAATCCCTGGCCCGCGCCACCACCGACAAGGAGTATGCCGCGGCTTTAACCGCAACACGCAATGCCGGCATCTTACGTCTGGACCGCCGTCGGCGCACCCTTATGATCTACTGATAACTATTTATGGAAAGGAAAAAACAATGTTTCGCACCATTCGGATCTTTGCCATTTTTATCTGTTTCTGGGGAATTATCGACACCTCTCAGGCAGCCGGGCCAAATCCGCGGGTCCATATGGAAACATCCATGGGAACCATTGTCATTGAACTGGATCAGACAGCCGCGCCTGAAACGGTTGCAAACTTTCTCTCCTATGTCCGTAGCGGCTTTTATGACAACACCATATTTCACCGTGTCATCAAATCATTCATGATTCAAGGCGGCGGCTTCTCTCCGGAAATGAAACAAAAACAGACCCAGCCGCCTGTTTCCAATGAAGCGGACAACGGCCTTAAAAACAATAGAGGCACCATTGCCATGGCAAGAACCAATGCGCCCCACTCAGCCACATCCCAATTCTTTATCAATGTAAAAGACAATGATTTTCTCAACCATACCGCAAAAAACGCCCGTGGATGGGGATACTGTGTATTTGGCCGGGTCGTTGAGGGAATGGCGGTGGTCCACACCATCGAAAATGTTAAAACCGGTGTCAGCTTCGGCCACAGCGATGTCCCGATGCAGCCGGTGATTATTCAAAAAGTATCGCTATCGGCACCCGAACCCTCGAAATAGATATTGACTTGACATCTCCGGAATACCGATAGTAGCCTGAAATCAGGCAAACAAGCGCGGAATGGCGGGCCTCCATACCCCCCGGCATGCTGATGATCGCGCCATCCACGACCTTGAAAAGTGTCGCATGCGCCGCTCCTCAAACCGGCCGCGGCCATGAAACATTCACGCTGTTGGATCTTTACCTGCTGCTGTTCCGCGCTTGTTCTCCGCTCACCGGCAGGCCCGGCTCGTGATTGAATCACCGGCCCGCCGAAAAAAAACACTTGACAAGAACATCACTTTCATGGTTGATAGCCCCATCTTTGTCAGGAACGTTTCACCAAGCGCCCATTTAAGCGCAACCTGAAGCAGCCCGGGC
>JBFFHG010000562.1:0-3636 GCA_041557055.1 Desulfosarcinaceae bacterium | reverse complement strand
GCCGGCGACCCTTACAATCAGGGAACGATAGGCCTGGGGGTCTTTCTGCGCGGCCAGAAGCGTTTGCTTTGAGACCACGTTGAATTGCATATGATATCCCCCCAAGGCAAAATAGGTTCGAACCAGTTTGGAGAACTTTTCCAACTGCTCCTGGCCAGCCAAAATCTCCGGCGTAAATTTCATGTTCAGAAGGGTACCGGCTGTGCGGGCGTGATCCACCTTGGCCAATGACAGAACCACCCCGGTCGGTCCGGTTATATCCTGCCCTTGAACCGGAGACACACCTTCTGACAATGGCGCACCGGAAAAACGGCCATCAGGTGTGGCAGCGGTGGCGTGGCCCATGGGGATGTGGGTGGTGGTTGGAATCATATTGGCCCGATACGCTTCGCCATAAGCGTTTACATGACCTTTTAGAATATCACTGAACAGGCTCACTGCATCGGCGGCAAAATGGTCTGCGGATTCATCATTATTGCCGAATTTAGGTCCATTTCGCCATAACTGCTTCTGCAAAAGGGGCTGGGAAGCAAAATTGCCCGTCAATCCTTGGTGAATTTGCGATAATTCGTATTGTTTGGTTGTGAAACAGAATTCTTGAATAGCGGCCAATGAATCAGCCAGGGTACCCAACCCCACACCGCACATCATGGGGGCGTTGTAACGCGCGCCCCCCTGATGGAAATCTTTTGCCTTGGCGATACAATCATCCATCACCAATGAGGTGAACAGGACCGGGCAATGCTCGGAAAAAGCGTTCCTGGCGGCATCATCATATGCAACTTTCAGGGCCACCGCCGCTTCAAGTTGCTGTGCAAACGCATTCCATACATCCTCAAACGTTTTGAAATCCTCAACTTTTCCCGTTCGCGGGCCAAACCGCCGGCCACTGGTCATACTGACGCCGTTGTTCAGGGCCAGCTCCAGGCATTTAACCAGATTGACATAGCCGGTTGAGGCCATATTGTCACAGCCTTGGGCGTTGACCTCCACACACCCGTTCACACCGCCATTGCGTGCGTCGGTCAGGGTTTTGCCGCTGGACAACAAACTGGTGACCTTCACATCGTCATTGAATATGGCCGGCATGCCTGTCCCGCCCCGCACAACTTCACAGGCCCGCATTAAAAAGGTCTTATCTGTTTTGGAGCTGACCAGGCATGACAACTGAGGTTGCGGAAGCTTTAAGGCGTCAAGCGCATTCATACAAAAACAGGAGACGGCATTGGTACCGTCGCGGCCATCGGCCCGAAGCCCGCCGACATTCAAATTTTGAAAATCGACATAGGTATTGCTCGCCTTGGCCGTGGCCCCGGCTTTGACCACGGTCATTTCATTGAACTTGATCCACAGGCAGTTGATCAATTCCTGGGCCATGGGGGCATCAATGATTTCACGTTCCATGTCAGCTTGATAAAAAGGATGAATATATTGGCAGAAACGGCCCGGTGAAATCGCATAGGCGTTGGTTTCAAGATTTAAAATGAGGTGGATAAACCAGAACGACTGAAGGGCTTCGTGCAAAGAGCCCGCAGGGTGTTCAGGAACCCGGCGGCAAATTCGGGCGATCTTCTCCAACTCCTCCCGACGTATGGGATCATCGCATTCGACAGCCAATTCAGACGCCAGATCCGCATACCGTTGAGCAAAGGCGATGGCTGCGTCTGCGACGATCATCAAGGCATCGTAAAATATTTTTTTGCGTGAAAAATCGGATTGTTCCTCCGACAACTGCGCCTGGTGTTTTTTAATCTGGGACCTTATCCCGGATAGCCCCATCTTAAGCACTTTTTCATAGTTGACGGAAATATGGCCGATGCTGCGATCAATGTAATAATGAAAAAAAAGGCCCTCATCAGCAGCGGTGAGCGACTCTTTCGGGGCTTTTGCCACGATGTGGTCATAAACCGTCCGTCCTTTCCAGAAAGGAACAACATGTTCCCGGATGGCCTTTTTGGTCTCCTGAGCAACATAAAAAGGCGTTTCTTCACGGCCGGCCAGGGTGTCCAGTTCATCCTCGAGCCACTTCACGTTGAACTCGGGATAAACCGGAGATCCTTTGGGAAGGGGAACCTTGCAGCCCACGATCAATTCATCGGGTTTGATATGGATGCTGCCTTGCCGCAGTATCCGATCCAACGCTTTGGCGCGGCGCAGTTCCGCCGGATCATTTTCAGCCTCACGATAGACTTGGGTTATCAACAGCCCTCTTTCATCAAAGACTTCCGGGCGGGTGGAAAGCAAGCCTTCGCGCAATCGTGCAACCCTTGCGCTAATTAACGGAATATCCTTGGAGACAGTATATTTTAGATCTGACATTTGCAGAATCCTTCCCGGCAGAAGCCATAAGCAGAGAAAAACTAACCACTGGACTTACCAAAACACAACAACCACTGAATATTATCTGCAATGTACTTACCACAACAAAACGTGGCACTGTAAATTTAATATAACAACACAATAATTACCTATGTTTGATTATGGACATATCGAAATCCTCATCTCTGGTAATCCACTGGTCTTACCAAGATTATAATTATAGAATTCGCATGGGCTTGTCAACAAAAAAATATTTTTTCCGATTTGCTTGACAAAATACTGTAAAAGCAATATAAATCAATTCTTTTCATGGTCCGCTCAGAGGGGGTGCTTGGGGATAGATGCCCATCGCCGGGTTCCCATAGCACGAGGCTTGATGGACCAACTGGTAAACCATAATGGTGGCAACATATGGGCGTTTGGCCGCAATCGCTATGATCCCATCGGTCTGTTTTTGACGAGAAAACTCAAATAACTGCTCTTTTGGATATACAACGGTGACATCTGATGAATAAAAAGCGAGACGAGGTAATTTCCAAACTAAAAGAGCTCATTAAAACCAAGATGTATACAAGGGGCAGCAAACTTCCGGCTGAGCGCGAGTTGGCGCAAATGCTGGGCGTCAGCCGCGCCCTGCTTCGCGAGGCAATTATCACCCTGGAAGCCTGGGGGGTCTTGGAATCCAAGGAGCGTCAGGGCATATTTCTGGTTACACCATTTTTGAGCGACTTCACTGAAAGCTTGCAGTTTATGCCCTTCTGGCTCGAAGATCTCCTGCCCCAGGTCATGGAGATGCGCTGGCTTTTATACGTATCGGCCGCAGAACTGGCGGCCCACCGCCGAACCGATGAAGACCTGATAAAACTGAAAACCTGCATTGACAAGCTTAAGTCCGGAAACTGTGATACCGAAGAGGGAAAAAAGGAAAGCTCCTATTGGGAAATCACCCTTCACAACCTGTATATTTCCGCCACTCATAACACGATCATGGAACGCATCAACGAAGGGATTGCCTCCCTGATTGAACGCAACGCCAATCTGAGCAACGTTATCTTCATGGCCATTGACGACTGGTTCGACCTGATCGTTTCTCAACACGAGCAGTTGGTGCAGGCCATTGAAGAAAAAAATACCCGTAAGGCAAAAGCGATAATGATCCAGCACCTGGAGGATTCGATTCAAAAGATAGAGAAACTAAGCGCGGATGGCTTATTTCCGTTCGCCTATAAAAGAACCCTGCCGAAATGAGATATTGCCGGGCCGACTTGATATGAGGCCGGTTCACCCTATGTTGCATAAAAAAGATGGCGAAGCGAT